>CAZLZY010000033.1:0-12384 GCA_964564075.1 uncultured Spirochaetales bacterium | reverse complement strand
TTTATTAACAAAGAGGTATAAATTTTCTTTGTTCTCTGCATGTTTTTGTGATAAAAGTGTCTTTCCTATTCGTCTTCTTCCCGTTAAAACGGTAATTTTCCCATATGTTTTCTTACATTGATTATAGATTTCATCTAAAATAGATAATTCAAATTCTCTACCATAAAATTTCATTGCAACCACCATTACTGTAATATATATTACAGTATACAGCTATTCCTACCATTTATCAACAAATAGAATGACTACATGGATATATTACTTTTGATATTTCCAAGATACCATTTATAAACTTTCTCAAGCTTTTATTCTGAGGCATGAACCATTATCCACCTTGTTGTATGGCTATCCCTTTAGTCTGGGTATGTTTTTTTACCCATGGATAAAAGGTGTTAGGGCTCATTCCTACCGATTTTGCCTAGGCGGTGGCCCTCATACCGCTTTGTTGCTACTGGTTCACCTGATCAGTTTCACTATATCGTCTATTCCCGATAGGCTTGTTTTCAATGCTTGGGGATATCCTCCCATCATATCTTGGATCTTTACACCAATTACTACATGTCCTTTTGAAAACCCCTTCTTCCTCAGCCTAGGCTGCTCTATTCTTCCCACTGACTTTCCAAGCTTTCACAGGGTTAAATCGCTCGTCTTCTGTATACAACTTCAACTCCTGTTCTAAGAGGTCCTCCTGGTAGTGAGATTTTATGATTACTGTTAGGTAGTGAAATACCAGGTGGACAAATGCCCTATCAACAAATCCAACCATCGATTGGGGAGCGACTCGCTAGTTCGGTTCACTACCGATTATGATCAGTTAAATCTCTTGTAAGGATATCCAGGATATCCTTACAAGAGATAAACGGGGGGGGGTATTAGTAGGCTCCAGGATCTGGAGCTAATTATTACGAGAGAGCTAGGACCTCTGCTGCAGTATGCCCGTTATAGAGCCAAGAGCGGGTATGAGACTTGAGTAGGATCATAAGTTCTTTGAAGCTCTTTGCTTCTTGTCTCTCGAACCGTAGACCGATATCCTCGAGGTCCTCGTAGATCGCATCTATAGGTAGGTCGTAACGACAGAAATCCTCAACTATAGCTATGAGGGTATCCACCCCCACGAACCTGGGAAGTTTCAAGCCTCTAAGGAAGGCTTCCATCTTCGTATGATAGCTACCCTTCTCGATATAGGTAGATTCATAATAGCGTAAGAGTTCTCTCCTGTTGGGACTATACCAGGGCATCTGACTTTTGAGTTGCAGGAAAGAGCTTAGCGTGTAGAGCTCATCATCGAAGACTGCTTCATGGATGAAGCTCCCCTCTTTGAGCATGATATCATGGAGCTCGAGTTCCTCCTCGGTTATGAGACTGCTATCAAAGGAGATCCCCCTATCTCGGTGTTGGCTCACGAAGATCTTCTCTACCCTATCACGACTGATAAGACCATAGAGGTTCACTGTAGCTACCACATATCCCATGAACGCCCTCTTATGCTTCATGCTACTGAGAGTCTTATGATCGAAAGGGCTTGGGGTTCCCTTTATCAGATCTCCCTCACAGTCCAAGAGTTCAGCTCCCCCGAGCAATTGGGGGTAGTCCGTCGAGGGTACTACGGCAGATCGTCCTTCGATCCTGATAGTCAGCTCCATAGCCTCATCTTCGAATCCGTTAGCGAGAAAGAACTCATTTTGCTCGGAAACATATTCATATAGTGGAGCAGTACTATCATCTACCACCCCTTTCATCCGCAGGTGTAGTGTATCACCGAGAAAGGTGCCGAACTCCCCCCTCCCCTCAGGGAGGTTGAAGAAGTATAGTTCGTCATCGTAACCGATCGAAGCCTGCAGGGCAGTCTGTAGCTCTCTGAAGGTATAGGTATCTAATACTCTCAGCCTTCTGTATAGCTTGTTCAGCGGATCATCTGACTCTAGGTATAACTCTAGTACTTCAACTCTTCTTCCCATTCCTACAACCCCTCTTATTTCAGTTCGTCTGCAAATATAAAACTCAATGCATCCCGGAGCTCCGGGATGAGATACCCCTGCTCCTTCAAGACTTTTCGAACCGTCGTATACCAGGGCACCGGTACGAAGAACCGGTTCCCCTGGGCAAATATAACCTGCTCTGAAAGCCTTTCATCGGTACGGAGGAACTCTAAGAGCCCTCTCTGGTCTTCACTCATGATAAACGAGACATACTGTTTCGCCTCTACCTGTACGAGTTCATTCTTTCCCTTCAGCTGTGCGAAGAAGCTCTCCCAACAATCAGGGAGAGGCCTTGATGCGAAAAGACTCCTGAAACCCTCGATCTTCGAGGCAAGGTCCTTCTCACTACTACATCCCTTCGTGAAGCTCTTCTCATCTACCGAATAGAGGGTATTACCAATCTTTTGTGCCACCTTCTCAAGGTAGACCGACCTGAGAGGATCAGCACCTTTGAGGGTCACAAGCAGCAGCTGCTCATCAAGGAGTGCGAGAGCATCAGAGGACACCGAACTAGCCTCGTACTCATCAGTGAGGCCAAGGACCTTCATACCTAGAGCGGTGAGCCTACAGCCTGTGATACCATCATACCCGGTAAGGTAGACTCTATTTTGGAGGTGGTAATCACCTTCAGGCTCCCTACAGGTAATATCGAGGAGCCCAATCGTATTCAGGAGCATGAGCAGCATCTTCAGATAGGGGAGCTCTACGAGGTCATGGTAGTTATTCGTATCGACGATGATCCTATTCCCCTGCTGTATATCATGGAGTCTTCCCGGTGACCGGCTCTGCAGAAGACGACGAGTCATCTGCTTATGATAGGGCCTTCCTAGCAGATCGTTCCTGCCTAGCACCTCCACGAGTTCATCGAGATGATACCAGCGATCTGCTCTCATCTGTCTCAGACAGATACCGAGCCCAAGGGAGGGGCTCCTCTGACCGCTAGAGCAATCAGACTTCTCATCGGGTTCTCTAAGATGGGTGAGAAGCCCTGCGAGATCAACCGCCTGGGGGTAAAAGGGGGAGCAGATCTTCTTATAGAGCTCCTCTATCAGAGGAAGTCCCTCTTGGTATTTAGGAGAGACTATATCGAGGAAGCGAAGGATCAGTTCTACCCGTAGGTAGGGTAGATACTTCGAATCCGCATAGGGTTCGGGTACAGCTCCTACGTTCTTAAGCTCCTTTAAGGAACTCTTGAGGATACCCTTCCCATTCTTCGAATAGTTCACCCCTACTGTGGTGATATAATCCTGCAAGAAGTTGAAGGATTGCATGAAGGTCTCGACTCCCTCAACCAAAACCCCCGGGGCAGCTGCTTCAGCACCCTGCAGGGTGGTAAAAGTAGGTGAGGCCATACCATAACGGAGCAGTCCTGCAATAGGTGCAGGAAGATAGCAAAAGTCATGGACACTATTCCATGAGGAATAGGAGTGCTGGTAGCGAAGAAAAGGGAAGTAGCGTAGGACATACTCTTTTCTCTGATACTCCCCACTCTTGGGAGGGCCACTAGGCGTGAGGGCTAGCTCATCTACCCGGCATACCTCACCGTTAAAGACTAAGTCAGAAAGAAGCGCTCTCAGAGCGGGACTGAACAGGCTGCTTACAAGTTTGAAGATAGCAGGTTCGGTAAAGACATACCCGATGATCCAACACAGATCGTCTTTTAACTGCCTTCGATACCCCCGTAGTAGGGGTGGCAGATAGGGGTCGATCTTGTCTTGTACCGGCTTTATGTAGCTACTGAAGAATTTCTTGACCTCTGGTGAAAGATAGGTAGTATCGATGATCTCTGCAGCATACTCTGCGATCGCATCTCTGAGTATCTCGAGCTCACTTCGTGGATACTCCAAATAGATGATGGATTTCTTCAACCATATCGTGATCAACGAACTCTCATAACGTGCTATGAGGAATCCCCCGACCTCTCTCATCAGTGCACCATAGTACCCCGTCGTATCAGCGTCAAAACTTTTTTTAACCAAACGCTGAAGCCGTGGTTTGTCGGGAGCACACCACAGGATCAGTGGGGCTGCATAATGGACGAAGAGCTCTCTGTTGAAGACAGAAGAGTCTTCGTCTAGCCCCCTAACTACCTTACCCAAGGCACTCCTCGTCCTGTGCAGGTCCTCAAAGAGAATACGCATACTCTGATAGCGTAGCAGACCGATCGTAGGATGTGAGGAGACCTCACCGAGCTGCAGAAGGATAGCCTCAAAGAGACCAGGAGAATCGTGAGGGGAGATATGACTGATATAGTTAAGATTCTGCACGAGCCCATATCTGAGAACTACCGGCTGTTTTTGACTGAAGAGCTTTGTGAGACCCTTATAATGATCTAAGTCACGTATGATCCCAAAGCCCTGTTTTGCCAGCTCTACCGATGCACACACTCTGCAAGCTGGCAGCCCACGTATAGTCACGAGATAGCCTGAGGAGGTCTTCCCACAGATGGTACAGGGAAACTCATGGATATTGAGTTTCCAGTTCTTCTTCTCTTCTAACTCCTGTATGATACTATTCACTTCTCGGCTCCTCCTGAGAGTATATAATCGATATCAGTGGCATCAAGATCTTTGAGGGCAGCTCCATCACTTTTGATGAGAGCATCGACGAGCTGTTGCTTCTCTTGTTGTAACTGCAGTATCTTCTCTTCGATCGTATCTTTCACGATCAGCTTATAGCTAAAGACCGGTCTCTCTTGCCCAATACGATGGGTTCTATCAATAGCCTGATTCTCAGCTGCCGTATTCCACCACGGGTCATAGATGAAGACATAATCGGCTGCCGTGAGGTTCAGACCTACCCCTCCGGTCTTCAAGGTCAGTAGCAGCACCTGATACGCTTCACTCTCCTGAAAGGTATCGATGATCCGCTGACGATCTCTCGTCGCTCCGGTGATCGTCCCATACCGTATACGAGAATCATCAAAAAGGTTCTCGATGATCGAGATCGCATTAAGATACTGTGCGAACACCAGTACCTTATGACCATTGCCTACCGCCTCATTGACGGCCTCAATGAGGAGTTCTGCCTTAGGACTATGGACTGCCCCAGCAGAATACTTCTCTGGGATCGATGCGATCTGACGCAATTCACTGAAGGCCTGTAGGATAGAGAACCGGGAGACTGAGATCCCCTCTTCTCCGATCTGATTGGTGATAGCCTTCTTGTAGAATCTCCTTCGCTCCTCATAGAGCTTTTGGTGTGCAGCCGACATGGGAACGTAGAGGACCTGTTCACTCTTCGGAGGAAGTTCTGCAAGAACCTCCTCTTTCATCCTTCGCAGCAGGAACGGGGAGATCATCTTCTGAACCGCCCTAAGAGCCCTCGTATCCTGATGCTTACTTACCGGGTCACCAAAACGGAATCTGAATGAGGCGAAGGAGCGGAACATACCGGGATTGAGGAACCTGAACAGAGAATAGACTTCAAAGATGTTGTTCTCTACCGGAGTACCGCTGAGAGCGATGCGGTGCTCACTCTGAAGCTCAAGCACACAGCGTGATATCTTGGAGTTGATATTCTTTATCTGCTGTGACTCATCGAGGATGATTGAGCTGAACTCAAGCTCCTTCAACACCTCGATATCATTACGTACCGTGTGGTAGGTAGAGAGGATGACCTCATAGGTATAGGCCACGTCTATCGAGCGGTCTCCTCCATGATAGATCACTGTCCGTATCTGTGGTGCGAACCGTCTGAACTCTGCCTCCCAGTTATAGAGGAGGCTCTTTGGCATGAGGATCAGCGCAGGGATAGATTCCCCTGGAAGTACCGAGGAGAGCAGTGCTATCGCCTGAATAGTCTTTCCGAGTCCCATATCATCTGCAAGACAGCCCCCGAGTCGGTGGGTATAGAGGTAATGTAGCCAAGAGAAGCCCTGCTTCTGGTACTCCCTGAGCTCGGCATCGATCACCGGAGGTGGTGACCTGTAGGTCTGGAGATCCCCAAGCCCCGAGAGGGTCTCTCTGAACTCTTCTATATACTCCTGAGAGCTCTCCTCATCAATGAGATCATCAATCAAGGGGAGGTCGAAGATCGAGAGTTTCAACCTTCCCTTCTTAGACTTCCCGAGTAGCAGGTGTATCTTGCTGATCCAATCTTCAGGTACGACGATCCGTGTCTCCTCCTTACCAGGAAGGTAGCCATACTGCTCATAGAGCTCGAAGAAACGCTGTATACTCATCGGTTCATCGTCGATCGCCGTATCGGCCGTACCTTCGAGATAGCCCGCATGGTTTCGTTGGACACGCAGCTGTATAGGGGGTCGTACTACTTTTATATTGAAGGCCTCAAGATTCTCGGCCCCTCCTAAGGTGTACATACCGAGAAGCTCTGTGAGCCGCTCCTGCAGGAACGAGAGGGCAAATTCCTGTTCGAGAACGAATTGGTTCTTCTGAGCAAAGTAACCCTTCGCTATCTTCTTCTGGCGTGCATGCTTGAGCATGAGCCTCGAGAAGGCTTCTGCGATCTCTTCGAGGGAAAAGGGGTATTCGATACCTACGAGGGTGAGTAGTTTTTGCCCCTCATCGATTATCGCCCCATAGTCAGGTCTATAGAGGTTAAGTAGCTGCTGATCGATCCCGGTACAATCATAATCGAGACGTAGGTGGAGAGAGACCGCCTCATCGATTCGTTCGAAATAGATTCGGGGACCTACAATCTTTCGGGAGCCTCTCTCTATCCGCAATTCGTCAGAGATCACCCCCTCTGCATTCAGGAAGGTACAGAACAGACTGATGACTGCAGGTAACTCCTGCGTATCAGGTTCACAGGAGAATAGGCGAAGGTATTCATGATCTTGGAGTGGAGTTATCCTGAACAGGGTCTTGCCAGAACGGGCGATACCTGCAGAGAGTAGATGTATATCGGGATGGGTATGACCTTCACTATCATGTAGTTCGACACTACAGCCCCAGCGGTCCTTCACGCTCTTTCGGATCCGCAACAAGAGCTCTCCCGATAACGATGAGAACTCGATCTTCTCGTTTTTACTGCCTACGAGTCCTCCAAGACTCGCTGCCGCTTCGAGTAGGTCTGGATGTGAGTCTGAATAGATGAGACTATCTTCGCTCCCTAGTTCGAACCGGAGCCTCCCTTGGAGCTCTGAGAACCGCCTGAGAAGTCGCTGCACCTCAGGTGAGGGTCGATGCTTCCCCTTCGTACAACTCGTAATGACATATCTTCCCTGATGCTCTTTGAGCATAAGAGCGTTCCCTACTATGAGGGCTTCTTCCGGTGCTACTCGTAATAATGGTGCGAACTGTCTATCTAATGATCTCATCTCTACCCCGCATTCCCTTGAGAAATCTTTTAGAGGATTATAGCATAGAAGGAACCCTCAGATTCAAGAGAGCGAGGAGCGTATCAGAGCAAGAGGAGTCAGAGAAATACGGATTCTTCCCCGATGCTACCAGATGCTAGCATCGGAGTACTCGAGCTCTTCAAAGGCTATATTATCAAGGGTAGTCCCGCCCGAGTCTCTTCGCCGCCTTGTTGAGCTGCTGCTTCCTCACTTCAGGTGACAGCGCGAGGAAACGGAGCTTCTCATTATCAAGATACTGCCCTACCATAGGATGTAATAGACCATTAGGCTTCTGGAGGTAACCTAGCCTCCTACTATAGGAGGCAGGGGTGAGAAGCTCTTTGAGACAACGAGCGAACTTCGACTGCACTCTCTGTCCGAAAGGCTCTTCTCTCCTAGACTGATGAGCACATTCATGGCCCTCAGGACGAAGAAGGACTCGGGGTAAAGCGCATGACAGGAGTACTTCACCGAGGAGGTAGGCTTGAAGGCAGTACACTCCGGGCCTTCCCAGAAATGCTTCTCGGCCACAATCGCAGATGACCCCATACTGCTCTGACTCCTATAGATCATAGAGGGCTTCCACAAGCTCATTAAGATCTTCATAGGTGCCACTTAGCCGGATCCCGATAAATTACAGATTCTGTACAACGAAGAACATGAAGATAATAATTAGGCTTCACCCCTATTATTAGCATTCAAGTGCTTAAAGATATAAAAAGCCCCTGGGCATGTGCTTTATTCTCTCACTATTTTCCATCCGTCCAATCGGTTATTCTTAATCCTTCCACTCGTGTGAATTCTTTTGTATTGTTCGTAACTACCATCAAACCTCGACTCCGTGCATGTCCTGCTATATGAAGATCATTCACACCAATAGGTGTTCCTTTTCTTTCAAGATCCGATCGGATATCGCCATAATGCATTGCAGCTTCACTATCGTAGGATAAGACTTCATTGAAGCAGGTGGGATAGCTAGCTCCCCTCCTTCATGGCCCAGATTAACGAAGGGAAGGGTTCGGCCGCTCTCAGCATCAGGGAAGTGATTCTTGCGGTTTCTCTGTAGCACTCCTTTATGTTACTACCGGAAAACCGGACCCCTTGGAAATTGTTGCAATGAAAGGAAACGTGTAAAGTATCAAAGAGATGTGGCCCATTGTTATAAGACTGTGAGACTGCTAGAATCGTTTTGGCCTAAATAGAATCTATCATCGTATGTGAAGTAATTTCTCCATACTTGAAATAAGTAGTAATTTATAGGTATGATTTATCCTATTATTAAGATATATTATATATAGATGAATTATGGAGGTGAATAGTATGTTAGTAGATGTGAAGAACCTAGTTTCCATCACGGAAGCTAATCGAAATTTTTCAAAGATCGCACGTACAGTAGATGAGAATGGATCAGTGGTAATACTAAAAAACAATGTGCCTAAATTTGTGATCATCTCATATGACCAGATCGCTGCTGATGAACAGATTTCAGATGACCAGTTGCTTACCCTCTCAAAAAGATCTTTCAAACGTCATGAGGATGCCTACAAAGAGCTAGCGAAATGATTAAGATCTCCTTATCACAGACTTTGCTAGTACATAAGTATCTTATCGAAGTATCAGGTGGTACTCATGGTTTGAGAGATCAAGGAGCCTTGGAGTCGGCTCTGAACGCTCCCTTCCAAACATTTATGGGGAGTAGATCTCTACCCGGGAAAGGAGCGAAAAGCTGCAGCACTGTGTTATGGGCTTATACAAAACCATCCATTCATCGATGGGAACAAGAGAATTGGAGTCCATCTTGGTGACGTATTTCTAGAAATCAATGGTATAAAACTTGAGTACTCCGATGCTTAACTGGTTCAATTAGGTCTATCCGTTGCGGCTAGTTCTTGGAAGGTCCCTGATATATTAGCCTGGCTTGTGAAGTATCAAAGATAATGGATTGATTCATCCACCTGTTAGCACAGCAATTGTTGCCGTATACTAAAGGAATGTTGCACATAGTCCACCCTTCTAGTTTGGCCGCAAGCGCAACTTCATGATTAGTAGGAATTTCCTTAGTAACTACCAAAAAACTGTACACCTGATTTTCTGAATATACTTTGCAGAGGCAATTGAAAAACTCTAAGACCACCAATAAATCTTGAATTACTGGTTCTTCCCAGATTCCGTGGGGAGTGTTTCTTTGATCTATAACAGGGAGAATAATCGTTAGGTCTGTTACCATACCTCGGGTAACCCTTGTTATGAAAATGTCTCTCTTCGAGACCACAACTGCAAGAGTTCGGCAGCTCGTAAAAGAGAAAACCTCTCCAAGGAACCGGGATGAACAGGAGATTGCCGGGTACCGGGATATCCTGAACACGATTCATGAAAGCTACGAATTCATACCGTTCAAATCAGAGATCATACTGCAATTGCATCGTGACCTATTGTCCTATACTGATAAATCATTCGGTGGCCAGTTCAAGAATACCCAGAATCATATCACTGAGTCCTATGGGGATGGGACTGTCGCCACGAGGTTTACTCCACTTGAACCGTATGAGACACCTCAGGCTGTAAAAGCGATATGCATAAGTTACCAAGAAGCCCTAGACCGGCAGGTTATAGATCCACTCATCCTGATTCCGATCTTCATTTGTGATTTCCTATGTATCCATCCATTCAACGATGGGAACGGGCAGATCTCAACAGAATGGCATATCGGGGGGACCGACTATACACCCTTCATCAAGTATTTTCTGGGCATAAGCCTGAACTGCTACAAAGATCTTGAGGATAGGTTCGCTCGACCACAAGAGTACTCCCTAGGAGATTGTCAGTAATACTATCAGCGAGAGACTAGGCGTGTTTACCAAGATGGAGATTCTCCAACAGTGTCCCAGCATAAGAAGCTCCTCTGTCGAAGCAGTACTCAAAAGACTCAAGGAAGAGAGCTACATACTCAGACGGGGAAGCGGCAGGAGTACCTCCTACGTGCGTAATCCAGACTATCACTAATAGCCCCTATAGCTCTTGCTGCAATCAGAATACCTGAGGAAAATAGGGTCATCAGTTCTTCCATGTGCTATTGGAGCACTATTTAGGAAGATCCTCTCACTTATAAGAAATCGGGAGATTGAGGGATTCAATAGAAAAGAAGCTCGTCGAATGTGGATCATCTCAGGTAAATCTAAAAGTATATTTGATTCTTCTATCTGGCCACAAATACCTTAAGCTCATAGGGTGATCTACTGACTGGAAAATCTCCTCAGAGAACTAACAGATCCCTAGAGTCATCGAATTATCAGATACCACTGCTGGGTCCGGATCTTAAGAGACACTGAGACACCCCAGACTTCTAATCACTCGAGGCTAATCCCATGCTTATCTTTTCATAGTCATGTTGTAGATCTGACTTTAGATTCTCGATCAACTGATGTGTTAATTTTGCTGTTACATTATTTGTGGAAGTATCAGAATAATTCATCACCCATAACAATCCGCTATCTGGATCATTTAACTCTCCAGAGTATACATGAGACCAAACGGGCTCAACGTTCTTATCAAATATTCTCACTTCAAACTCTATGCTAGCTATATTCTTATTACTCCAACCAGGATTTTGTACAACATCAAAATATATCAACTCCATGCCCATTGAACCTACGACATCTCCCACAGACTCACACATATTATTTTCAACTTCTCTTCTAAAGATCGTGTAGAGCATAGAACTTGAATCGACTTGATTATTAGCACCAACAGAAACTGTTTCTGCCCCTTTGAATTCAAGTTTTGGGAGTTTCGGATCCATGGAAGAATCATTGGCTTGAAGCAGTGTTCTATCGAATTGCATAGTAGCGCACGATACTAATAATAAGATGCATAAAACTGTTAGCATGATCAATGTGGTAAGACGAGTAGTTTTTTTCATAATAACTCCAGATAAGATTTCCCATCAACTAGTGACAGGCAGATTGGATACCCCAAACATTTTGACCATTATTATATAAGCAGACTTATTATCATAGCCATATTTTTTAAATGATTAATATTCTTTACATTACCTTTAGCATTTATCTAATATGCGATTACAGAGTATTATTTGATGACAGATAGGCACTCTCATACTGAGCTCTACCATACTCATATCATCTTTTCTCCATGTGATCGAGATGAGTGAATATCGATCTTCGATTGATAGACCGCTAGGACCATGAGAACTGAGAAAGGTTCCTTAGCGTTATAGTGTTGACTCCTCAATGACATAGATAGTAACACCTCCTTTACAAATCGGGGTGACGGGTGTATCATCATTAATTGGTCCTACCAATTCTATTATAGTACGGTATCTTAAGGACCTAGGGGAGCTTCACATCGTGAGAAGAGAGAATAAGATATCCTACCAACTCGAAAAAGAGATCTTACGGGGCACCTTCGAACCCGGGGACAGACTCCCCTCCGAGCGGCAGTTAGCTACTCGCTTCAGTGCGAGTAGATCGAGCATACGAGAGGCCATCACACAACTCGAGACCCTCGGGTTACTCAAGACAGAGCCACAGAGTGGCACCTATGTCTGCGACTACCAAGAAGAGGCCTCCTATGACCTTCTGATGTATCTCATGGAGAATCATGAAGCATTAGAACCAAAGGTCTTTCGCTCTCTGATGCAGGTACGTGAGGTCATGGAGGCTACCGCCCTCAAGACGATCACTACAAACGATGCTCCCCTGAGAGCTGAGCTCCTAGAGAGATTAACACAGGTAGCTACCGCGATCAGAGAGAGTTCTCCCTCCGACCTAGAAGCACTCATGGAACTCGATTATGTATTTCATCGCACCCTCATCGAGGGTGCAGATAATATCATATTCTCTACCCTCTTTAGAACAAGTAAGACCGTACACCGGTACTACACGAAAGCCTTCTATAGTCAGCCACAGGCGTGTGTAGAGGTAGTGGGACAGCAGCAGAGGCTACTTGATGCTATTGCATCAGGAGCTGCAGAGGTGGCACATGCCGCACTGCTAGAGCTCCTAGCATATGGTACAGAACAGGTTCGAAGGAATCTTGGATTATAGAACGGTACTGGGAGGTATCTCTTATGGAACAGTCATTAGC
>CAZLZY010000032.1:0-12485 GCA_964564075.1 uncultured Spirochaetales bacterium | reverse complement strand
CATCATCACTTTCAGCCATACGAGGAATAGGACGGTCCTCTCATTCTTCTTCTTCATCGCCTCGTTGAATAGTACGAAGAGATTTCTCCCCTCAACGACCTCTACGGTAGCCCTACAAGGGACTTTTCGTAACTGCACCACTGAGAGGGTATTGATGAGGAATCCGATGAATTGGATGAATATCAGACCGATATATCCTGATAGCTGCTGGATAGAAATGATCATAGCACTGACGACCTTGGCTAGGATCGATACCGATTGGAATGAGATGTTCACCTGAGCAATGATCTCACCCCGATTACCGGTGGAGGATATATGATTGATAAGAGGATTGATGACAACGACCCCGACCAATCTGAATATACTGAAGCATGAATAGAGAACGAGGATCAACCAGACTGCCTGCTGACCTGAGAAGTAATACAGTAGACCATATCCAAGCCCTGCTAGACCTCGAAACAACCAAGAGATCGCCTGTACAGTCACTAAGTTCTTTCCCTTGAGCATCCTAGGGATGACCGGGAGAAAGATCCCCATAAGAAAACCGGCAGATGATATATACCCCAGTTGGATATTACTCGCACCAAAATAGATGGCTAAGAGATAGACTATCGTATCACCAAGGAAATTATATCCTGCTCCATTGAGTTTCTGGAATCTATTATAATGTTTCTGCCCTATTGCTTTCTCTTCACGAGTCAGGTATTTCGTTCTCATAGATTGATAGTCTAACCCCCTACTTCCCCTATTGCAAGAACTCTTGGAGGGCTTTTCGTATATCTTCTTTCCTAGGAACTGCTAAGCCTCAAGCTTGGCTGCAAAGAGGATCGGAGCATCTCTCCCACAGACTCTCATCACTGGTTTCTTCAATGCCTCAAATGATTTAGGGTCCTTCCGTGACTCGAGCTGAGTTCTTAGGCGTATCGATCGATATCCTGACAATATCCTCTTCTCGAGAGCGTTTGAGGAGTCTTGCTATGAGGGATCGGGAGAATCTGTTTGCGATCTCGGAATAAGAGCGGCATTCGGTATGATAGAGTCGTAAGATCTCTTTTAAGAGTTCTCTATCGTTTTCTTCTTTAGCATTCATACATAACATATGACACGATATTTTCATACCGTGTCATATGTGACAATGAGGTTCTCAAGAAGTTCTATGAGTTAAAGTCAGTACTATAGATCTGATCGTGCTGTGACGATCTTTGAGATAAGACCATAAGTTATGGACTCACCAGCATCAAGCCAGCAATCTCGATCTGTGTCTCTACCGACCTGTTCTAGATCAGTACCTGTCTCTTTACTGATCAGAGCATTGATCTTCAATCGAAGTTTCTCGATCTGCTTCGCATGAATCTCGATCTCTGTCGCAACACCTCGAATATTGCTCAAGGGTTGATGGATCAAGTAGTTCGAATTTGGCAATCCGATCCTATCTTCTTTAGGAGCTGCAAGAAGGATAAGAGCTGCTGCAGATGCAACTAGTCCCATACCGATCATGATGACTCGTGGTTTCACGAATCGTACCATATCGAAGATAGCGTATCCAGCATCAGCATCTCCTCCAGGAGAATCGATGAAGATCTTGATTGGTTCATTATTATCTGCTTCAAGTAGAAGCAGTTGTTTGACGACTCTTTCTGAAAGCTCTTTGTTGATCTCACCTGATATCAGGATGGATCTTGTCTGTAGTAATTTCTCTGTGATTGGATTATCTGTACTCTTCTTTGTCTCTTTTTCTTCGGCCATGTATCACTCCGTCTCGTTCTTCTAATGAAGTATACTCATTATCAGAAAAAAAGAAAAGATATGAATTTTTCAGGGGTATAACTTCGTAAGTAATATCAGTACAATGCAGCTATGAAATGTGCAATCGTATCAATAATAGGCAGACCATCTGCAGGAAAATCAACTCTTCTCAATACTATCTGTAAAGAGAAAGTGTCAATCACAGCTCCCTCCCCTCAGACAACGAGGAACGCGATTCGCGGGATCTTCACTGAAGATCGGGGACAACTCATATTCATCGACACACCGGGATACCACCTGTCAGATAAGAGTTTCAATCAACGACTAGTAGAGGTGGCTAAATCATCTCTAGCAGAATCAGATATCATTCTCTATGTTGTTGATACGACAAGACCTCCAGGAGCTGAAGAGGAGAAGATCCTCTCTATCCTCAGATCAATACGTGTACCTATTGTCGTTGCTGCCAATAAGACAGATGTGAAAGAGAGTTCTATCACTGACGTAGAGGAATTCCTCTCCTATGACCCCTCTATCAAAGGGATCTATCCTCTATCAGCCGTCTCACGAGATGGTGTGACAGAACTGCTTACCCAGCTATTCAAGATCGCACCGGAAGGGGAACAGCTTTACCCTGATGAGTTCTATACTGATCAACCACCGGAATTCCGAGCAGCTGAGATCATTCGAGAGAAAGTAGTGAATCGTGTCAGTCAGGAACTACCCCATGCGCTTTATGTAGACATTGCCGATATGGAGCTTGATGAAGCTACTAACAAACTCTGGATACGAGCATTCATCATCGTAGAGAGAGAGTCTCAGGTTGGGATAGTTGTTGGTAAGAAGGGTTCAGGGATCCAAGGGATCCGTAAAGAGGCTCAGAAAGAGTTAAAACATCTATTCCCCTATGACATACATCTAGATGTTCGAGTAAAGTCTCAGGCTAAGTGGAAGAAGCAGTCAAATATACTCAATAAACTGATCTACTAGTACCAGAAACCAACATAATGGGCTCCAAACACATATATCATTGTAGTCACTCCCATCATAAAGGAGGCAAGTCCTCTGGAATATCTCCTCATGTACTTTTTATAGTGGGGAGTCTCCCTCGACTGATTCCCGAATAATACCGTAGAGTGATCCCTATAAGAGCTATCATCCGGAGAGTTCCAGAAAGCAATCAAACTATACGAGAAACACGCTAAATCGCCGGAAGATGCGGGACTGATCCCAGATGAGCTACCCGTAGAAGTAAAAAATAGACCAATTCAATGATTGCGAGAACCGCAAGCTGCCTTCTGAAGGTCTTCCACATGGTGCGCATACTTTCATCTTTCATACTCAGTATCTTACTACATAACGAGATATATGCAATAGTATTCAATTTATTATGTATTATTTAGGTACGTTCTCTTGACAATTAGCCTTTACGGGTCTATAACGTTCTTAACAGGACACAAGAGGACTTATATGGACATTAACGACATTAACGACATTTTAACCTTACAAGAAGTTGCAGACTATCTAAAGATCGCATCGAAGACTGTTTCACGGATGATTGGGAGGGGAGAAATACCCTGTATGAAGATCGCCGGTCAATGGCGATTCAGAAAGAGTGTGATCGATGCATGGCTGAACAACAAGATGACATTCACTGAAGAACACAATATTGCATCCATCATGGATGTCGATAGTCAGGCCCTTCAACTATCACGTTTGATACATGAGAATCAGATTCACATGAATCTCAGGTCTAAAACCATGCAAGATACCCTGATCGAACTCACTGAACCACTGAAGATACAAGGATATATAGAACAGACAGCCTCACTCGTCTCCAGTTTACGAGCAAGGGAACAGATGGTCACCACGGCTATCGGCTTCGGTACTGCATTCCCTCATATCAGGAATGTACGAGAGAACAGTCCGAACCTTCCTCCCATCATCATGGGGATCAGTCAGAATGGTATCGACTATGGCTGCTTAGACGGATCGAAGACTCATCTATTCTTCCTACTCTTAGCTCATGCCGAGACGACCCACCTCAGGCTATTAGCAAGACTGGCAAAGTTCACACGTAAAGATACGACACTTATAAAAATATTACGGGCTCAGACCCCGCAGGATATAACAAAAATACTCTTGGAGGAAGATTATGAATCTATGGCACAATCTGCACAATGAGTGCATCGCCGCAAAACAACAGATCGATTCAAAGAAGGATCTGTTAAGAAAGATTGCTTCTCTTGCAGCTAAAGCCCCTTCGTTACAAACTATCGGAGAAGAGGCAATATTCAAAGCATTGGAAAAACGAGAATCATTAAGTTCAACAGGCTTAACAGATGGAGTTGCCATCCCACATTGCAGCTTCGATTCTCTTAAGGAGTTCGTCGTTGGGACAGTCATCACAGAGAGACCCATTGATTTCAAGGCAATGGATGACAAGCCCTCTCAGATCTTCATCTTTCTTATTGGCCCTACCGGTGATAGGAACACACATGTAAGGCTCCTCTCCTCTATCTCTAAGTCAGTGAAACAAAAACAGGTACGGGAAGCTCTTATCGATGCGGGGTCACCTGATACGATCAAAGCGATCTTCAGAACGTCCATCAGCTACTCAGAACCTTCTGTAAGCGGACAGGGAAAATCCCAGATATCACTGTACATCCAGAATGAGGACTATTTCAATGATATTCTCGAAGCTGTCAGCTCTGAAGCTGATGGTTCAGTAACGGTTATTGAGACAGAGAATGCAAATAACTATCTCCATAGGATGCCGATATTCGCAGCTCTCTGGAATGATAGGAGGAACCTCTTCAGCAGGGTCATCGTTGCCGTTGTTGATAGAGAAGCCGTAAACAGTGTACTCAGAAGAGTACAGACTATCGCCCCGGACTTGGAACATAACAGAGGAGTACTCGTAACAGTACAGGATCTCTCATTTGCTCTTGGTGCCATAGACTTTTAGAGGGATATCATGGAAATAACACAACACATACCATATCTATTCATCGTAGGGGCTATGATGCTCATTGCATTCTATGTGGGGAAATCGATGAAGTTCATCTCACTCCCTTCATTGATCGGATATATGATCACAGGGGTCCTTCTAGGACCATCACTTTTTAACATTCTTTCTGAACCGGTCCAGGAGAGTTTCTCATTCATCACCGATGTCTCATTGAGTCTTGTTGCTATCAGTATCGGATTGGAATTGAGCTTCTCCTCCTTGAAAAGACAGGGGAAAGGGATCATCACCGTCATCTTCGCAGAATCACTTCTTGCCTTCACCATCGTGACTGCAGGAGTCTATCTCCTGACGAAAGATGTGGCTCTTTCTCTTGTCTTCGGTGCCATCGCACCAGCGAGTGCTCCTGCAGGGACAGTCGCAGTCATTCAAGAGTATAAGGCAAAGGGAAAACTGACTGAGGCCCTCTATGCCGTCGTCGGTTTTGATGATGGACTGGGGATCATCATCTTCGGTTTCGCATCAGCGATCGCACAGAGTCTTCTCAAAGCAGAGGCTGGTGCTCAGATGAATATGTTAGCGGTACTTGGAGTTCCCCTCAAAGAGGTGGGACTATCTATCCTCGTAGGTGCCGGTATAGGATTCATATTCTGTGTTCTTGTTAGATTGCTCAAACAGCGTACAGATATTCTTATCCTGACTATATCGATGGTACTGCTCGCAGCAGGATTATGTTCCGTTTTCGGACTTTCAGAGATACTGACGAATATGATCTTCGGTATCATCATCGTGAATACACAGAGTTCAAAGATCATCCATACCCTCAAGGATATATTGGAGTCCTTCATGCCGATGATCTTCGTCATCTTCTTCGTACTAGCAGGCTCGAACCTCCATGTAGCAGCACTTCCTGCACTAGGAGTTCTCGGAGTCGTCTATGTCCTCTGTAGGACGGTTGGACTGATGGGTGGTGCCTTCCTAGGTTCTATCCTCGGGAAACTTGATGACAATATTCGGAAATATCTTGGGATGGGTATCCTCTCTCAAGCCGGTGTAGCTATCGGACTGTCTCTTGTAGTGAAACAGGAGTTCATCGGGATCAGTGCTCATGGAGCCGCTATCGGTAACTCAGTGATAACGACAGTCACAGCAACCTGTATCTTCTTTGAGATCATCGGGCCTATCCTTACCAAGATCGGTCTTACAAGATCTGGAGAGATCAAACCTTTGGAACTTGCAGCACATAAGAGATAACCCTAATACCTCTTTTACCTAGCTATATACAGGAAGAATCGAATCATCTCGGTTCTTCCTGTTCTGTTTATCAGATAGTTCTTGTTAACACCTTCGGGTACTGTTAGAATTTGATTATGAGTACAGTAATCTTCGAACTACTATTGATCTTTCATTTCTCCTTGATCTTCTCCCTCACACTTCTCTGCACCATACTATACGTTAAGACTCGTGATAGCTATATCTTCAGTTTTCTCAAACTACTCTATCCCCTATTTACCTATCTACTGATCGTCATCGGATACTATCTTTTTCGGGATACGTTCAATACTCTTTTTGTCTCTGATGCATCGCTCTTCTTACTGGTATTCGTCAGTGTTCTCATCCCACTAGTCCTCTACGGGACAACCACCTATCTGTTATCACTTATCGATATCAGCGAAAGGCATCAGATGTTAAGCCGAAGGATCACCTATCTCTTCTCTCTTATGTTCTTCCTATTCAGCCTATTCTTCATTATCTATCTCAATGGTGAAGACTGGGAGATAGCTCTTGGAAAAGCTATTAATGAACTATTCCTGTTTGGGAGCCTGTTCCTTCTCATACCTGCTTTTATCGCAACGCTCTATCTTAAGCGCAGTAATAAGAAAGAGCACCGTAGAATGCTCATAGCTATCATGGTATCGTTCTATCCCATGATCTTATATGGGATTCTCGATTACCTCTTCTTCCTTCACACTCCCTATAAACTGATCTATATCTCATATTTCATATTCTCTCTTCAGATCTACCTGTTCATCTTCAGGAACTATGTTCATACCTATGAACCGGAAAGACCTTTTCTAGCGGATGACATTCTCAGATTCTACTCAGAGAGCCATATCAGCGAACGAGAGCAGGAGATCATCGGTCTTCTGATAGAAGGGAAGACCAACCGAGAGATAGCTGATGAGCTCTTTATCTCCTACAATACGGTCAAGACTCATATACGTAATGTGTATAAGAAGCTCGAGGTTTCGAGTAAGCTACAACTAGTATATAGGATCCGTAATCACCCGAACGGGTGATAGACTCTATACTCCTAAAGTATGAGAATAATACCCTCTTCATGCGATTTCTTCAGAGCTGCAATAGCACTACCCTTACCCTATGAGATATACACCATCTTCTAAGACTATCTGTATGACAGGTGCTACCGGCCATATGGGATTCGAAGGGCTGAGATTACTCGCAGAACATAAGGAATTCAAGCTCAAACTCCTTATCTATCCGGATAAGGCGAGTACTAAGAAGATCCAACCATACACCACCTATGATAATATTGAGATCATCGAAGGAGACCTCCGCTGCTTCGAGGATGTGAAGAGGTGCGTTGATGGAGCTGATATCGTCCTACATATCGGGGCGATCATCCCCCCAGCTGCAGATCATTTTCCTGAACTTGCCGAGTCGATCAATCATGGTGGAACATTGAATATCATAGAGGCGATCAAAACCCAGGATAATCCAGAGAAGACCAAACTTGTCTATATCGGGACGGTTGCATCCATGGGAGATCGTATGCCTCCATTACATATGGTCAGGACCGGAGATCCTATCAGAGTAAGTAAGTTCGATGCCTATGGGGCGAGTAAAGTAAAGGCAGAGCGTGCTGTGATCTCCTCTGGTCTCCCCTATTGGGTCTCCCTCAGACAGACGGGGATGCTCCATCATGATCTACTGAGGAGTTTCGATCCGATCATCTTCCACCAACCACTGAATAATCATCTCGAATGGTCAAATGCGCAGGATTCCGGAAGAATCCTTCATGCGATCTGCACAAAGGAGCTACCAGAACCTTTCTGGAATACGATCTATAACATCAGTGGAGGAAAAGGTTACCAGGATACCTATTACCATTTCATGGATAGATCGTTCAAGACCATGGGAATAGCCGATTTCAGGAAGGTAGTGAACCCAAAGCAGTTCGCCACAAGGAATTTTCATGGTTGTTGGTATAGAGATGCCGACAGCCTCAATGACTGGTTGGACTTCAGAAAGATCTCCTACCATCAATACTTCAAGGAGATCCAAAGTTCTCTACCCTTCTATTTCAAACTCAATTCCATCGTCCCAGTATCCATACTTAAGAACTGGATCATGAAACCTCTATCACGAAGGAAGGAGGGTACTCTCAACTGGGTAGAACATAACAGAGGGGAGAAGATCAAAGCTTTCTGGGGAGATCAGGAGTCATGGGAAGCTATATCAGAGAACTGGGATGATTTTGAACTAGTCATCGATCCACCTTCAGTGGAGGTCCTCCATGGGTATGAGGCCGTAGACGATGCTTCGATCTCTCTTGAAGACTGCAAGAGGGCTGCTGTGTTCAGAGGTGGTCGTTGTCTGAGTGATTCAATGGTCACAGGGGATCTGCATACTCCTCTCTCTTGGATCTGTGCCTTCGGCCATTCCTTCAAGGCTAGTCCTGCACTCATCCTAAAAGGAGGACACTGGTGTCCTCAGTGTGATACTGCTACTGATAACTATCGGGAACAGGCAAAGCGGAGCCCCTTCTTCAAACAGGTGTTCACCTATTCTTGATCCACGATTCCCTCATACGATATGAAAACATATCAGGAGGAGGAATCAGTAAGGTAAAGATCGGACAATAGTTTTAAAAAGATATCGGTAGACACAAGCTTGACCCGCTTGATAAGCTTATGTATTGATACAATCAAAAAATCCATTTTCAGTGATAGTTTTCAACTGAAAAAAGACTTCTTCAGGAGATTCGTCCATGTTATTTTTTAGCCAATCAATCACAATAGCGGTATAGGCGGAAGTATAAAATTCAGCTAAGAATTCTTTCGAAACCGAAGGTTTATCATTACATGCTAATTCCTTGATCCACATCAAAAACAACTCTTTTATTCTCTTCCTAAAATATTTCTGAAGTGCATCATATCCTTCTATTTCAAAAGCGTTATTATAGAAAGAAGCATTATTATTAAAATAGCGAAGTAAATGCAATATCCCTTGATTCCCGTACTCTTTAACATCATTGTTCAAATTGATAATATCATGGTTTTGTATTAGATTTTCAAGTTCATTATCTAAGATCTTATTAAGTAAATCATACTTATCTCCAAAATGGTAATAAAAAGTAGATCGATTGATATTAGCTTCTGATGTAATATCTTTAACCTTGATTTTATCAAATTTTTTTGTTTTCATTAAGCTCTTCATAGCTTCTATTATGAGATTCTGAGTTCGAACAATTCTTAAATCTTTTTTTTCAGACATTTTACACCAATCATTGGATATACAACAAACATAGTTATTTGTTCATACTAATTCTAAAATACATCATTTATAATAACATTAAGTTTAATAAAAACATATGGGGAGATTCTTATGATTTTTGGAACACCTATAACCTGGTTACTAGCTGAAATCTTTGCAATTATTGTGTTCTTTGCATGTATCACACATGCGGTAAAACAAGAAAGCCCGGCAATAAAAATATTTGAGCTATTCGGGCTGATAGTTGCTGCAGGCCTCTATGAAAATGCCGGAGTCGCGGGAGGGGTTTATGATTACAGCCTCAGCAGAATCCTATTGTTCGGGAAAGTTCCTATAGCAATACTCATGTTCGAAGCAGCAATCTTTTACACGGCTTTCAGATTAACTGAACATTTGAAAGTCCCAACCTGGGGAAGGCCGTTTATTGTCGGCTTCTTTGCAATGATTCAAGATATCACGATAGATCCTGTTGCAGTCTTTGACCTTCATGAGATCGGAGGTATCATATCAGGACGATGGAATTGGACGATGCACTATGATGGCGGTTTATTCGGGATACCGTATTTTAATTTTTCCGGCTGGTTCTATATGATGACCTATTACGCAATACTTATTTCCCTAGGGCGATGGTTATATAAAAAATATGATAAAAAGATCATTGGATATAGTTATCCTATAATTGCCGGCATATTGACGCCTGTTATCATAGTTTCACCTCTCACGACTTTCCTCTTATGGGCCATGCCCTTTTTTCCACAGTATGGAAAGACAGCTGAAATAGTAATGCTGTTAATTCATTGCACATTTGCACTCATATTATTAGTGAAATACAGAGGACTTGAAAGACCCTTAGATATAAAAAAAGAATGGGTTATCTTGGCGGTCCCACTTGCTCTTCATTCATATGATATTTTCATGGCATTTATTTTAGGAATAAAAATTGCATATATCCCGGTGCTGGTTATTGGTGGCATCCATATAGTGTACCTGTTATATATTTATAATCGAAGTAAACACCGCTTGCTCTGGAATAATTAAGACTGATTGGGAAACGTAAAAGAAACCAAAAGGGCAATATGACTTTAAAAAAACAACGGTGTCTAGCGTCGACTGCGGTTCCGCTTCGCTAAAGCTGAATACGGAATAGGTCATATCTGAGAACACTGACTCCCTATAGGAAATCCCATCCTTGATCACACACCAGAGCTGATCAGGGGGATGTCTGATACTCCCTGCAGACTGGGCTGCCAGCTTCGCTGGGCAAAAAAAAGGCAGGGTTAGCTAACAGCTCATCCCTACCTGAATTTACATACATATGCATAACAAAAATGTTATGCATACTTTCTTATGCTACAATGCAGCTTCCAGAATTGGAAGGATCTTCTCTTTACCACACAGCATGATGAACCCTGCAAGGCGAGGCCCTTTCTCTTTACTGATCAGAATCTGATAGACGAGTCTGAATAGTTCTGTTGGTTCGACCTCGTTCTCATGAGCGACCACATAGATTGCTTCAGCCATACTCTTCTCAGTATGGTCATCCATCTTACGAACCTCTTCAGTCAAGCCTTTGATAGCTGCTTTCTCAGTCTCTGACATCTCGACAGAGGCTGTTCCAGGAGCATTAAGGGCAAACCTGAAATCCTCAGGGGCGAAGTTCTTGACCCAGTTCCATGCACATTCACATCTATTTCGTAGTCTTGGGATCTGATCGGTTTTCACCTCTGGAAGAGAAGCGATCACGGCGTCGATATCCCCACCATTACTCTGGAGAATATTACACAGGTGTCTTATCTGGATCTGGTATGGCATCTCTGCAGGAACCTTACCGACTTGTGATAGTTCGTAGTTTCGGAGCTCTTTGGCCTTTTTCTTCTCATTTATCGGCTGCTGTCCGAAATAGATCCGTTCACATTTATCATAGTCCTCATAGATCTTGAGTACATCAAGATCGAAGGAGATCGCGAATTCTGTATTAGGTCTGGTACCGACGAACAGATACCTGATGATCTCTGGTTGATAGATCTCAAGAACATCTCGTAGACTGATGACCTCACCTGATGAGGATGATATCTTTCCACCTCTTCCCTTGATCCTGATGAAATCATACTGAAAGGTCACAGGTGCTTCACTGCCAAAGACCTTGACGACATTCCTTGAGGTATCGAACGATCCACCCTCAGAGTGGTGATCTTTTCCAGCAGGTTCGAAATCGACATCTTCGAATGCCCATCTCATTGGCCAGTCGACTCTCCAGGGGAGCTTCACGATAGAGGTCTCTCTGAGATCCACTGTCTCTTCTTTCCCTGTTTCATCACATCTATAGGTCAGACCCCATTGTCCATCCCATCCTAGGATCGTGGTGTTATCCTTCTGTGTGAAGGAGCTGAATACCGATACCGGCCACCAGTCATCTGCTAAGGGGATCGTTCTATGCTCATCGAGATAGGCTTTGATCTCAGCCTTCTTCTCTAGTGCAGTCCTGATACCTTTGGCATACGCTGATGCCTGGTATCGTGATGCCTGATAGATATATTCAGGTGATACTCCCATGACATGAAGGAGCTCTTCAAGCTCTTTCTCATTGTACTGAGCATAGCTCTCATTATCGCCACGGGTATCTGGTACCATGGTGATGGGTTTTCGAAGATATGTCTCTAGCAGCTCAGGCTCGCTCATGTTCTTAGGAACTTTCCTAAACACATCATAGTCATCCCATGAGAAGATGAATCTGACATTCTCACCCTTCTGTTTGAGGGCTCGAGCTACTAACTCTACAGAGATGATCTCTCTGAAGTTACCTATATGAACGGTTCCTGAAGGGGTAACCCCTGATGCACAGGTATAGTGATCCTTCTTTCCCTTTTCTCTCATGATCTTATCGGCGTTAATATCCGCCCAGTGTACTGATTTGACTCTTTTATTTTCACTCATAGTATCGGATTATACTAACCTGTAATGATTTACACAATATCCCCTCTTCGTTTCATTTGATTTTCTCATCTCCAACAGATACTATGGTCCTATGAGAACATACAGATATCCTTCAATCATGATCCTCATTATCTCCCTCCTCCCCCTATTCGCCATCACAGCGGTTGAACCGGTCATCTATCAGAGAGGTATAGCCTCCTGGTATGCAGGAGAGTTCCAGGGAAAACTCACGGCTAACGGAGAGATCTTTGATACCCAAGAGATCTCTGCAGCCCATAAGGAGCTCCCCTTCGGAACGATCGTGAGGGTGACGAATCTTGCT
>CAZLZY010000031.1:0-12669 GCA_964564075.1 uncultured Spirochaetales bacterium | reverse complement strand
GAATCATGGTATGATGTGTTTAATACACTGTGGAGGTTCTTATGAACAGGTTGACTGCATTTAGCCTAGTGATACTCATGCTTCTTATCCTTTCTAGTTGTCAGACGATAGACCGGGTCGGTCCAAATGATGATACGATCTATCAGTATTCTGTTCTTAGTTCCCTGCTTCAGGGAGTCTATGATGGTGATCTGAGCTTTGAAGAGCTTGCGACCCACGGTGATACAGGTTTAGGGACACTACAGCATCTTGATGGTGAGATGATCGCCATTGATGGTATATTCTATCAGATAAACAGTGAGGGGCATGCTGTGGTGATCCCTGATACAGAGAAGACTCCTTTCGCAGTCGTAACTGATTTCGATCCTGATATAACGATAAAGACAGAAGAGTCCTTTGAGATAGGAGACCTACATTCTTATATCGATGCAAGACTACCATCGTTGAATCTTCCCTATTGTATTCGAATAACAGGGACCTTCTCATATATGAAGACTCGAAGCGTGCCTGAACAGCAAAGACCCTATCCTGTCCTTCTGGATGTCCTAAAGACTCAACCCATCTTCGAATTCGAACATATCACTGGTGATATCATCGGGTTCAGACTCCCCGCTTACATGGGTGATGCGAATGCAGCCGGGTATCATTTTCATTTCATCACAGAGGATAGATCTGCTGGTGGACATGTCCTTGCCTGTACGACAGATGATATCTCTATACAGATCGATCAATCAGACCAATGGTTCGTGAGTATTCCCGAAGATGAAGATTTTAAGAACTTCAAGAAAAGTGATGATCAATATAGATAGAGACCCTAAAGAGGTGAGCTTTTATGTTATCGATCGAACGGGCAGCAACCTATATCGAAGAACACGGTGAACCGTTGTATTCAGCCTATTTTGCAGCATGCTTCACCGGTGGTGATTCCAGAGAAGTGATGAGATGTCTCAAGACCTACCAGCGACCTGATGGTGGATTCGGAGGCGGCCTTGAGACAGATCTTCTTCTTCCTGATTCATCCCCCATGGCAGTTACGAAAGCATTTCAGATCTTCGAGAGGTTATCACTCTATCCTGATGATATGGTCGCACCTGCAATCGATTATCTTGAGAGAACCTTTATTCCCGATAGAAAGGGGTGGATAACCTGTCCCATAGGTGTCAATGAGCACCCCCATGCCCCCTGGTGGGAGTATAAACCTGAATATGGGGGAATCCTACGAGCGAGATCATTGGCATACTCAATAGAGCAAGAGCCCATGTTAAGAAACTTGATATTGATGAACTGACGAGTGTTGCGATCGAAAGACTTCAAGAAATGAAGGAGTTCACTGCTGAACATGAGATCTATTGTTACCTATCTCTCTTCGATCAGGTCCCTATAGAGAGGCAGGATGAGATGATCCCTGTATTAAAAAGAGCCATCCGATCACTTCTCAACTTGGATAGTTCAACCTGGAACACCTATGTTCCTCGTCCTTTTGATTTCATAGCCGACCCTGATCATAGGCTTTACTCTTGTATCGCAGATGGTGCAGATGAACAGGGATTGTGGGAACCTAACTGGTTCTGGGGACAGTATAAAGAGGCCTGGAAGGTCTCCAAGGAGAACTGGAAGGCTTTACGTGCAATAAGATATTATTCGATACTGCAGAGTTTCGGGAGGATCTAGTAAGATGGCTGATAAACGACTATATTGCAAATAGTTTGATTGACAGGAATTATAACTTTTCTTATCATGAGTATCTTGACCCTGACTAGCACAAAGCGCTGCTACATTTTGCCGATCAAGTAAATGAAGGTCAGGTCTGCGCTTGGCTCTTAATGAGTAAAGTGAGTTTTTAAGTATAGTTGCCAAAGATATGAGGACCATTATAATGTTAATTTATGCATACGGAGGAAAACCATGCCGAATTTAAAAACACTAATCGCACATGCCAAAAGAAAGTTTGACTTGACTGAACCCGCTGATCAGGAAAGTTTGTACGCACTCACTTCGACTTTACTGGAACAGCCTGGACTGAACCTATCTGCATTGCAGGAAGCTGCACGACAGTTGGATGCGCCGTTGGAGTTTAAACTAGCGGTAAAGTTGGTGAATTCAAGACGATATGCATTAAGTGTAGAACAACCGATAGATATTGGTGTGGTCTTTGCCATGTGGGGTGAACAAAATCGACTGTTTCCAAAAAGTGACACCAATCCCAACGGTGAAGACTCCTTACGCACCAAGATTGCGCAGTTGAATTGGGTAACAGCCGGAACACCCATTGATTGGACCCTTTACGCGGTGGATGATGGTTGTCCTTACGACAGTGGCAAAATTGCCCAGGAAATAGCCGATACCCATGTACTTGGCGATAAGGTGAAGGTTCTTTATTTGAGTGAAGCGCTACCTGCATCCAGTGGGCCGCTAAAAGAGTTGAGATCCGTCAACGATTCACGAAAAGCAGGTGCGATCATTCTGGGTTGTATGCAGGCAATCTCTGATGGCAAGGATGCGGTTATTTACACGGATGCGGATAGTTCGGTGCATTTGGGACAGATAGGGTTGCTGATACGACCTTTTCTGGATGACAACTGCCGGGTCGTTTTGGGTAATCGCAAACATCCCGACGCCGTGCTCGTAAAACAAGAAGGGCGCTGGGGGATTGGCATCAAGGTGCTGCGACACATGCAACGGATGGTGGGGCAAGCCATTTTCTCTCGTGACATATTGGATACGCAGGCCGCATTCAAGCTCTATGAGAGCAATATATTACAGAAGATCATTGCTTACCCGACGGTGTTTGATTTTTCATTTGATACCGATTGGATTCTGGCGGCCATAAGCATGGAAGAGCCCTTTGCTCAAGTGCCCTTTGCCTTTATCGACTCTTTTGCAGAATCAGCCTCGATTACGCAAGGACCCATGACTACCTGGGAGATATTGTTGAAAGGATTGGTGAAAGCTGTACGGCAACATGGCGTGCCACATAACGAAGAAATGGCCCGTGTGCTGGATGAAGAAATCCAAAGCTCAGCTGATTTGGACTTGCTGATCCATCATTTGCCGCCGGAATTGGAGAATGCGAATGCAGGAGCTCTGGGCGATCCGGCACTGATGTCGCCGGAGGCTTTGCAGACCTGGATTCAGCAGCGCAAGAAGAAGGCTGGTATGCTGTAGAAGCTATCTCAAAATTATCTTTTAGCCCAAATCTCAGTCTTCGCTCGTTAAACTCATGAGTCAGTTTTTACATCCGCAGTCAAAAGCACCTATAATCAGATTGATGTAATGTATTTTAAAGTCTTGATACCTTACCAAAACAGTAGCATTATATATAAGCGACACCACTGGTATACCCTTTGAGTCGTATCTCAATGATGCGAGTATACACACTGAAGGTAAGTTCATCGTCGATATCTCTGTGCTGATGAAACCAACGAGGTAGGCGATCAATAGGCTCTGCTAGCATGTTGACTGGCAGAGCCTATTATTTACGTTCTATTCATGATGAAACAGTACTGTGAAGCGAGTTTCAATGACTCCTGTGTTACATGAAGCTTGAAGAGAGTCCTAGACCCTTTCAGGATCCTCAGTACTCCACTTGCATGATGATCATCAAGTGAGAACCTGATGGATTCATCCCAAGCTATGTGATTCATCTGCATACCATAATCATTAGGATTCTTCGAGACATGAGACTCCTGATTGAATAGGATCATCTCATGTTCTGTCTTGATGATGAGGTAGGGGGTGAAGTAGTGCCTAGATTGGAACTGTGCTTTCAACCCAACCTGTTC
The DNA here is from genome assembly GCA_964564075.1 of uncultured Spirochaetales bacterium. GTDB lineage: Bacteria > Spirochaetota > Spirochaetia > CAKZLE01 > CAKZLE01 > CAKZLE01. The sequence continues at coordinate 8,887 of CAZLZY010000031.1, read as the reverse complement.
AGTACTCTTCTGATAATAGATCAACTCATTCTCCTGTTCTTCAGGTAGGAGTTGCATCAGAAAATTGTACATCTTCAGATTCTTATGAAAGAGCATCTTTCTCGTAGAACCTTCTCCTTCGAGTAATACTTTTGTCAGCCCATCATCGATTGTGAATTTTTTTGTGTGAGCAAGAAGATAATCTCGATATGCTTTGATGAATGGTACGACAAGAGAATCCTTTGTCAAGTTGTAATCGACTTTATAGATATGATCATCGGTGACGATCATGAACTTCCCCTGAAGCAGAATATTCAAATGCTTGCAGGTGATGACCTCTCTGAAACTAATCACCATACGTCTTGTCTTATCGGCATAGAGAAAGCCCTGTTCTGTTAGAGCTAAGATCACTGACCGTCTTGTGAAAAGGCCAAACTGCTGTCCTGGAAAGAATACCAGATGTTGATAGGAAAGTCCTGTCAATGCACCATCGATCCATGATTCAGGAGCCTTCACGGCCTTTGTGATGAGAAGCGGCCATCCGGCCATGGTATCAACTGATCCCATAATTAACCTCCTAGATTATGATATATCATTTTAAGTGTAACACTGTGTCTGTCTTAGACATCAGTATATCATGCAGAGGTTACCAGAAACATAGTAGAAGGGGTAATTTTCTCTTTAACAGATCTCGATACCCTCTGATCGTAACGTGTTCAGGAATTCTGAATCAGATAGATCGTCAGTGATAAGAGTATCTACTATAGAGATAGGAGCGATCCTGCTTAGAGCCTTTTTCCCGAGTTTAGAGCTGTCAGCTAGTACGACGATCTTCTCTGCAGCCTTGATCATCTCCTTCTTCACAGATGCCTCGATAATGGTATGGTCACTTAATCCGGTATCAAAGGAGATGGCTTTCACAGCGAGAAAGAGGATATCAGCATGGATATTCCTAAAGAACTGCTCCGCAGGTTGACCGATAAGTGATCTTGAGGATGGGTTAACGATCCCCCCAGGGAGGATAAGTGTGATCTCTGGAATTCCTGAAAGGATCACAGCAGCCTCAAGTGATGGAGTTATAACGGTAATATGACTCTTATGTGAGAGTTCCTCAGCAAGTTCTACTGCAGTAGTACCGGAATCAAGGATAACAGTAGAGCCACTACTGACCATCATAGCAGCTTTCTTCGCTATAGCTCGTTTGCTCCTGTGATGGCTTGAAAGACGTTGAGAGAAGGGGGTGACCTCTTGTGACTTCTGCCTAAAGGTTGCTACCCCTTTACTTCTCGAGCAATTACCGAGCTCTTCAAGTTCTATGAGATCTCGACGAATAGTATTCTCAGAAACTTTGCAGAGTATGCTCAGATCAGATACCTTCACGGTCCCTCGTTCTTCCAAGATACTAAGAATACGTCCTAACCGTTCTGGTTGTAATAATTTATCACTTTGTTCCATAGCTCATAGTATACCGTGATTTTAACGGTTTGAAAAGGGGAGGCGTGGTGAAATAGGGTTGTAAATAGTGATATGTGGTGATAAACTGGTGAGATATGAAAAGAAATCATAAGATCCTGTTAATATCATTGTTCATATTGACAGTCAGTACCGTATATATCACCTCTATTGGAACAGCTGAGATCCAGGAACCTCAAGGGATCATGATCGAAGATTCTTATCGACGAGAACTGCTTGTTCCAGAGATCGTGAGTTCTATCATCTGTTCAGGTCCTGGAGCCCTACGGTTAGCGACCTATCTTCAGGTGACAGATCGAGTCGTAGCAACTGACGATATCGAATCAGGAAGAGAGCTCTTCGCAGCCCGACCCTACGCCCTAGCGCATCCAGAGCTAGGAGAACTTCCGCTCTTCGGAGAGTTCAGAGGTAAGGATAATCCTGAACTGATCCTGAGTCTAGCGAAAAAGCCTCAGGTCATATTCAAGACCTTCCCAGAGATGGGATATGATCCTGATGAACTGATGAACAGGACGGGGATCCCTGTCCTATCCCTAGCATATGGTGATCTTCTTTCGGGTAAAGATGACCTGTATACCTCTTTGAGAATCATGGGGAGAGTACTAGACGTCTCAGAGCGTGCAGAGGCTGTTATAACCTTCTTGGAGGCACAGATCGATGATCTTAGCCGTCGTAGTGCTAGTGCTGAAGGCGCTCCGAGTAGTTATATCGGAGGTATTGCCTATAGAGGGACGAGAGGTGTTACTTCAACGGAACAACAGTATCCTCCCTTCGTGTTCACGAATTCAAATTCAGTACTTGATCCAGCAGATAAGACTCGACAGATCGATATAGCTAAAGAACAACTCATTGCCTGGGATCCACAGATCCTCTTTATCGATATCTCAAGTGTGTTATCAGGAGATGAGACCAATAGTATCTATGAACTACAGCATAGAGCATACTACCAGAACCTTCAGGCAGTGAAGAATGATGAGGTCTATGGTGTGCTTCCCTATAATCTTTATACTCAGAATCTTGGTTCAATCCTTGCAGATGCCTATTTCATTGGAAAGATCATTCATCCAGAGAGCTTCTCGGATATAGATCCTGCAAAGAAAGCAGATGAGATCTATGAATTCCTTGTTGGAGCTCCTGTCTTTGATCAGGTGAACGAGGCCTGTCTTGATCTTGCTTTTGAGAGGTTACGATTATGAACTCAACCACTATGATCAAATCCTATGAGAATTACCTCAGAAAGAAGAAGCTTGTGATAGCCGTGGAACTGGTATTGATACCGATCCTCATCATCGCATCCATCTCTCTTGGTTCTGTGAGTCTCTCAGTAAAAGAGGTCTTATCTGTACTGTTCTCACCTGGTAGCATCAGTACGAACCGATCGATCGTCCTGAATATCAGATTACCACAGGTCCTGAGTGCCATGGTAACCGGTGGTGCTTTAGCTATTGCCGGTGCGGTGATGCAGACGATGTTACAGAACCCATTGGGTTCTCCCTATACTCTCGGTATCTCTCATGCAGCAGCTTTTGGTGCGGCATGTTCAGTCATGTTCTTCAGTGGATCAGCTGTCGCTGTCTCAAGTGACCATGTCCTGAGTGTCCTCATACCCTATAGGACAGCCCTATTCGCATTCGCTATCTCTATGGCGGCCTCAGCAGTACTGATACGGATCAGTAGATTACGAACTGTAACACCTCAGGTCATGGTTCTCGTAGGTGTTACTCTTGGATCATTATTCACTGCCGGGACTATGTTCCTACAATATTTTGCTGATGATATACAGCTTTCAGCCATTGTCTTCTGGACCTTTGGTGATGTTGGCCGGGTGACCTGGAGTGAGCTGTTCTTCCTAAGTATCATCTCGGTTGTCTGCACTATCGGACTTATCTCGCAAAGTTGGAAATATAATGCGATAGCTCTTGGTTCAGAGACTGCTTCGGGTCTTGGAGTCTCGATACGGAGTCTTAGGGCTGTGACGATGGGGGTCGCCGCTTTATTGACCGCTGTGATCACTGCTACAGTCGGGGTCATCGGTTTCGTAGGTCTTGCAGCTCCTCATATGGCTAGAAGGATGACAGGTGAGGATCACCGGTTCTTTCTGATCACCTCCTGTTTGACGGGAAGTATCCTCCTGATGGTCTCTGATCTTATTGCAAGGACTATCCTCATACCAAGAGTATTACCCGTGGCCATCATAACGGCATTCATCGGAGCACCCCTATTTATCTATCTTCTTATCAAGGGGTATCATAGATGAGCATCAAAGTAGAGAACCTCACGGTCTCCATTGGAGATAAACATATACTTTCAGACCTTGGCTTCCATGCGAAGGAGAAGGGGATCACGGCGATCCTTGGACCGAACGGGTCAGGTAAGACGACACTCCTTCGTTCCATCAATAAGATCATTGATCCACAACGTGGTAAGATAACGATCTTAGGACGTCCTTTAGAGAGCCTGTCTCAGAAGGAGATAGCTAAGACGATCGCATATGTACCACAGAGGGCCCATACCTGTTATATCAGCGTATTCGATGCTGTTCTCTTTGGCAGGATCCCTCATATGGGCTTCAGAGCATCACAGACCGATATTGATATCACCATGACGACGATCGAGAGACTCTCATTAGAGGAGCAATCTCTGCAACCACTGTATCAGTTGAGTGGAGGAGAGCTACAGAAGGTCGCTATCGCTAGAGCTCTCGTGCAGCAGACCCCGATCATGATCTTGGATGAACCAACAGCAGCCCTTGATATAAAGAATCAGATGGAGATCCTCAGTCTCTTGAAGGATATATCGAAGACAGAGGGGACGAAGATCTTTCTGACTATCCATGATCTGAACACAGCCTGCAGATTCGCAGATGAATATATATTCATGAAAGCAGGAAAGATCATTACCACCGTTGATAGATCAGCTATAACGAGTGATTTGATAGGAGATGTCTATGATGTCCCTGTTGATATTCACTGGAAAGATAATATACCGACGATCATACCAATACATAAGGAGCACTACACCCTATGATAACTATACCAACGATAGGTACCATAAGAAGCAAGTTCACGGAAAAAGCCGATCCCTTTGAGATGAAGAGGGAGGTGAGCCAGCTCGTCCTTGATGAGCAATATACCGAAGGACTCTTCGGAATAGAGGAGCGGATGCAGCTTCAAGTGCTCTTCCATTTTCATAAGAGTCATTCTTTCTCACTGATCAATCAGTGGTACTATCGTGGAGAGAGAGGAGTCTTTGCCTGTAGGACTCCCAATAGACCTAGTACGATCGGGACCACAACAGTCAAACTCTTGAAACGAGAAGGGAATATCCTAACAGTCACAGGTCTTGATGCCTTAGATGGGACTCCTCTGATCGATATCAAACCATGGATCGCCTCTCAGGATCAGATCGTTGATGATTATCAAGATGAGTTTTTCAAGGATAACCCAAGAGCATCGATCTTACAGGCTCTCAAGAGTCGTGATATGAAGGGATCACTCCTAAAAAGTGGCGCTCTTCATGGACACTACTGTCCTGGATTAGCCTATGGGGTGATCGCATCCCATTATGGACTGGAGAAACTTGCAGAACGATCAAAGCAGTCTCTTGATTCCTATCACCGTGATGGTGGATTGGAGGAGCTCATCGCGATCATCGAGATCAACAGTTGTTTCGCTGATGGTATCCAGTATGTGAGTGGTGCGACTCTAGGCAATAATGGTCTGATCCTCAAAGAGTTCGGTAAGACGGCAGTTACCTTCACGAAAAGAGATGGGAAGGGGGTGAGACTTCTTCTTAAGCCTGAGGTCAAGGATATCCTTGCACAGGTCGCTCCTGATTTCAATCCTCTCTTTGAGAAGGTCATCGTAGGTCATAATAGAGATGAAGAGTTAAAAGCCCAGTATCGTGCAGTAGCCAAACAGGCTGGATTTGCACTGATCGAGGTAGACCCTTCAGCTATCTTCACGGTAGAAGAGGTAGAGGTAGATATACCCTCATATGCTCCAATAAGGGCTTCAGAGATCTGTAGTATCTGTGGTGAGCGTGTGATGGGTGGGAAGATGAGTAGCGAAGATCCTACAGCCTGTAGAAGCTGTATGAAAGATGTTTATGATATGTTGGATGGCACCGGTATCCATAAGGAGATTAAGTGATGAGAGTATTGATGTATGATCCCTTTGCAGGTATCAGTGGAGATATGCATATTGGAGCCATGGCGGATCTGGGTGTACCAAAAGATTATATGAGAGACGCATTATCCTCACTTCATGTGTCTGGCTGGAGCTTGGAGTTCACCACCGATATGAGAAAAGGGATCACAGGCACTCATGCACATGTCCATCTAGAAGAAGAGAAACATGAGCAACACCATCATGGTCATGACCACGACCACGAACATGAACACCATGAACATAAGCACGAAAAGAATGAAAGTCATGAACATCGGAATTTTGGTGTGATCAGACACATCATCGAATCAAGTCATCTGAATGATCATGTGAAAGAGTTATCCTTGAAGATGTTCCGTGCAGTCGCTGAAGCTGAGGCAAAGGTTCATAACAAACCAATCGATGAGGTCCACTTCCATGAGGTAGGGGCCTTAGATTCGATCGTCGATATCATCGCAGCTGCGGTAGCTATCGATTATCTTAAACCTGATAGGATCATATCGACCTCCCCCGAACTCGGTGGTGGTTTCGTCCATTGTGCCCATGGGAAGATCCCGGTACCTGCTCCTGCAACTGTCGAGATCCTCAAAGGTATCCCAACAAGAAGTGGGGCTGTCCTGAAAGAGATGACGACTCCGACAGGTGCTGCGATACTTGCAACCGTTGTTGATGAGTTCGTCACAACCACGGATCTTACTTTTGATACGATCGGTTATGGTATCGGGTCAAGGGATACAGAGATCCCGAATGTCCTGAGAGTCTATCTTGGAGAGATCGATGAGAGCAGGCAAGAGTCTGTGAGCATGATCGAGACCAATATTGATGATATGAGTCCAGAGGTCTATACCCATGTATCTGATCTTCTGTGGGCTGCAGGAGCTAAAGAGGTCTATATCACCCCTGTTATCATGAAGAAGGGGAGACCTGGGAATCTTCTATCAATCATGAGTACATCAGAGAAGAGAGATGTGATCTATAAGATCCTCTTCACTGAGACAACAACAGCCGGCGTGAGAGAATATCCTGTGAAGCAGACCATGCTCGAGAGGAGCTTCTCAGTAGAGAAGACACCCTATGGGGATGTAAGAGTGAAAAAACTCACCTATAAAGGGGCTGTTGTCTCTACAAAACCAGAGGCTGATGATATGAAGAGGATCGCAGTCGAGACAGGAATGCCCTTGAAGAGATTATATGAGGAACTCTCATTATGAGAATCGAATTAGCAAAGAAGCTTGAAGCACTACAGGTATGGACATCCTCCTATGAGCGATATGCTATTGCCTATTCAGGAGGAGTGGACAGCTCCTTCCTGCTTACGGCTCTCGTGAAGGCTGGTATCTCACCAATTCTCGCTGTATCAGTTGATCCTCCCTATGTCCCAGATTGGGAGATCGCAGAGGCTGCAGCATATGTAGCAGATATGGAAGAGGTGGAACATCGTATCATCTCATATTCCATTCCTGAGACGATAAGAGAGAATCCTGAAGATCGGTGTTATCTCTGTAAACGAGAACTTTTCACCCTGATCCTTAAAGAGGCCGAAAGCTGGGGAGCGGAGATTCTCATAGATGGTACGAATGCAGATGATACCGGTGATCATCGTCCTGGGATGAGAGCTTTAAAAGAGTTAGATGTCAGGAGTCCTCTTCTCGCTTGTGGATTCACCAAGAGTGATATCAGGGAGATCAGTGCAGAGTGGGGGCTTCCCTTTGCTGAGAAACCCGCCTATTCCTGTCTGCTGACAAGGATTCCTCATGATACTCATGTCACTACTGAGGTGCTGAGGAGAATCGAGAAAGCAGAGGTATTCCTCCATGAACTTGGATTCCCTGCAGTACGGGTGCGTACGCATGGGGATATAGCAAGGATCGAACTGTCTGCTGAAGCTATGAGAAGATTTCTCATCGATGATAAGATGAAGAGGACCGATGCTGCATTGAAGAGTTTTGGATATCGGTTCGTGACATGTGATCTTGGTGGATATAATATGGGGAATATGAATTCGATATTGAGAAGGAGTGATGAAGATGAGTAGATTAGAGGATCTGTTAACCCAGGTGAGATCAGGAGATATCGATATTAGCTCAGCAGCCGCTGAAGTCCAATCACTCTATTTCACTGATCTTGGTCATACGGTCCTTGATATGGATCGTGAACGAAGGACTGGCCATGGAGAGGTAGTCTACTGTGCTGGTAAGAACATTCAGCAGATCAGAGATATTCTCTCCCATTTTGATTCTCATAAGATCAATGTCCTTGGGACACGACTCAAAGAAGAGATCTACCAAGAGATCGCAGAACAGTTCCCCCATGCTATCTATGCCAAAGACTCCCAGATCCTTACGATAACCCATGAACCTATTGTCCCTCAGGGCCGAGGTTGTATCGCAGTGGTAAGTGCTGGCACATCTGATCATGCCGTGGCGGAAGAGGCTGCGAAGACGATTGAGTTCTACGGGCATGAGGTGAAGAGATTCAACGATGTGGGAGTTGCAGGTATTCATAGACTACTTAACAGACTAGAAGAGATCCGGACAGCTGAGGTGGTGATCGCAGTCGCAGGTATGGAGGGAGCTCTCGCTAGTGTGGTCGGAGGTCTTGTTGATGTACCGGTGATCGCAGTCCCTACAAGTGTCGGTTATGGTGCCAACTTCAAGGGTATATCGGCGCTCCTTGCCATGCTCAATAGCTGTGCATCAGGGATCTCAGTAGTGAATATAGATAATGGGTTTGGTGCGGGGTATCTTGCCGTGATGATCAATAAGGACCATACGATCCAATAGGTAAAGATGTTAGCCGGTATGGAGATTCTCTCTTTGTTGTCCTATACAACCTAGATTCTCGAGATACCTAACGAGTAACACTCATAAATCTGTGTTTTTATGGCGTAACTGACCGATTAAGCTCCCTATTGTTATATGAGGGTGCACCGTAAGTGTAAAGGTTTACGACAAATAGCCAATCTTCTTACTCATTTTTATGAAAACCTTATTAACAATAAAGGTAACTACTCAGGTCCCTCAGCTAGATGTTAGTTGAGAAATGACAAGGAGAATGAGTTATTGAACAATGACACGAGAGATTTGAATGGGTTCCCGCCGTTCTTCCTGACCGTATCAATGATCGAGAATATGGTGCAAAAATTTGATCCACCATGACTCGACCGAAACGATCCTGCTACTTTTAATACAGAGACGTTGCACTCGATCGTATCTGCTGTGTTCACTCATGATACGGACATCCACCACATTTCGTGATTCGACGACCTT
>CAZLZY010000030.1:0-12839 GCA_964564075.1 uncultured Spirochaetales bacterium | reverse complement strand
CAGCTAGTGCTTTGATGAAATCAATCTCATTTTCCGAGTAGATCGAGCTGAACAGGTCATTCACGATCGTCTGGTATTCGATAGATTCATTGATCGATACTCTGATAGAGCTCCTCTCAGAAGTAGAAGTCGCATTATATGCTTCCGCACTGAAAGCCCCATCTTCATCAATATAGGGTCCCTGAGTCAACAGGTAGTTATCGACTGCAGTATCTGTTACGAATATCCCGCTATTCTCAACTTCATTCATGATCGCAGTGTTGATAACTGTGTTATCAAAAGCCTGTTTCCATATCTGGTAGATCTCCCATTGATAATTATCATCTGTGGTCTCTTGATCCCAACCTGCTGCAATATTCTGCTGCTGATCGTAGAAATAGTTCCCATATGAATATTCTATTGGAGTCCCATCATATTCCCCGAATACGAGGGCACTGTTAGATGGAGCAAAAACCCCTGCTAAGGGAGCGAGAACGAACACTGCAACGGTCAATACGAGAAACGCAGCTCCGAGAAACCATGTCAGATTCTTCTTCTTGTGTCCTTCTTTAGAAGGCTTTAACTCTTTTACATTGTCTTGTTTGTTTGATGGCATTGATAAGTCCTTATTGTTACAAATATCTTAGTACTATAGCGTACAAAAAGTACCATGAACACTATAAAGTGTCAATTAAAAGAGTTGTTGACAGAGAAACTCTCTTTCTTTATAGTTTGAAACGCGTAAACCAAGGGGGGCGTGGCGAAGCTGGTTATCGCGCCGGCCTGTCAAGCCGGAGATCGCTGGTTCAATCCCCGTCGCTCCCGTACCTGTCGAATCGGGCTGTAGCGCAGGGGCTAGCGCGCTTGGTTCGGGACCAAGAAGTCGGCGGTTCGAATCCGCCCAGCCCGAATAATAGATGCATCCTCCTTACGGAAGATGTTTTTTTGGTCTAGAGCACGTACTCCAGCTGAATATCTTCAGGTTCGAGTGCTACTAGGGTCTTATTAGATTCTTTTGCCTCTGTACAACCTAACCCTGAATAGAAAGAGATGGTCTCCTGTGAGCAGAGGGCAGAGATATAGAGCTTAACGGCTCCTAGTTCTCGAGCTTGTTCACAGGCATGTTCAAATAGGATATGACCTCGGCCAAGTTGTCTTGATTCATAAGAGATGTGCAGATGAGAAAGCTGTACATACTCTTTTAGCTTGCCAAAGAGACGAAATTCAACTGAACTGAAACCAATAAGTCTCTTTTCCTTGAACATCCCTGAGACTATACCTTTCAAACCCATAGTCCGGTGAAGATCCATGAGAAGATAGAACATATCCTGTACGGACCATTCGCGTGTCTTCTCATGTTCATTCAAGACCCAAGTCTCATCTTGTTTACACCAGCAGTGTGTCACCAATTGGAATCGGTTGAATGTAGAGAAGACCGTAAGAGATAGATCCTCATGTCTGAGTCTTTCGATGGTTATTGGCATAATAGTTATCTATAGACCTTACCTATCACGACCAGATAGATGCTATAGACACTCAGAAGAGTGATTCCTACAGCCGCTGTGATGATCACTAAGATATATGCTGATTGATGGTAGGTTAGATGCTTCATGAGAATACCGAAGAGTGCCCAATCGATCACAAATGCATACCAGATATCATGATTCTTCCTTAGCGCAATTATACCTAATAAGACTGCCGCTACCAACATAAGGATCAACCAGAACTGAGGGGAGAGTGGAGTACCTGTCCAGCCTGTAGTGCTTAATAGAGCCGCCGCATTAGCGATGGTCGCTACCGATATCCAACCAGTATAGATACTGATAGGAATATGGATGCATACTCTAACACATGGGTGAACCACTTCTTGACCGATCCTTAATGCGGTATAAGTCTTGATCAAAGAGATGAGGATGACGATCATCATCACCATACTCAGATAGATCATGAGATTATGCCAAAGCAGGATCCATATGATATTAGCGATACATGAAAGAATGAACCATGGCCCGATCCTTTGGATTATCTCCTTATCAGGATGGACTTTGTGAAAAGCGACATAACTTTGGAAGCTAGCGAATGCGATGAGAAGAAGATAGATGATTCCCCAGATAGCAAAAGTAAAACCACTAGGCGTGAAAAGGTTGATAAAAGAGTCTGATACCTCTCCTGTATTTCTACCTGCAATAGGTAGAATGTTCGCTAATGCATTGATTGCTAATGTTACGATGAGAAGCAGATCATTGGTCACTGCTAATATCTTGACTCGATTCTCTGTTTTCATGTGTTCCTCCATAGTATTATATTAATCTTCCCAGGTATCGATTAGCTCACTCCTATCATCAAATAGATAGAGGATCTCATCCCTGTTATTGATCTGAAAGGTCAGACTAGAATGGGGGATCACAAGATAGGAGGAGGGATAAATGGTCGTTCTGGTAAAGGTATAGGCGAATTGGTCATTCTTATCACCAAGAATCCAATCAGATAGATCAATTGGAGTGTCGGTAGGGTTATAAAGTGTTACGCTCTCAGATGCTGTTGGTGTGGTAACCACTTCTGAGATGAAAATATAATCAGGTTGAGGTTCAACCTCAACAGGAGTTGCTCCTGCTGGAGTATAGCTAATCTCAGTGAGAGGTTCGACATCCTGATCATCGTCTGAATCGGTAGAGAATCTTACTGAGATCGGACGATGGTCTGAGACCTCTAGTTTTGCCAAGTCATCATCTGAATAGAGGATCTCATCAAAATGATAGATCTCATAGAGCCCCTTGAATTCACTTCTATAGGTGTGAGTATCTGAGAGCCAGATATTATCATAGGAGCTTGTATCTGTGATGGTGGTCTTCCATGATGGATCGATCACTGGAGTGAAGCCCTCGAGCTCCCAACTGTGATCAGATGCCGGCATATTAAAGTCTCCAAGAAGGATGACATCATTCTCAGGGCCATTGATCGAATCGATATAGTACACAAGATCATCTAGATGCCTGATCTCTTCCCTACGTTCGTTCTTGGAATTTCCGTATAATATGTGGTTTGAGATGAGAGTGAAATCAAAATCAGATGCTTTGAAGGAGGCTACAGCAGGTTCTCTGATGAAGACATCATGTGAATCTGTTATCGTAGTTGCAGGGGAAGTGGGAGTGACTCTTGATACCCGGTAGAAGAAGGCATAGAGTTCGGTAACTCCTCTTCCTACTGATTCTGATGCAATATAATCCCAACCTGGTAACATCTTCCGCAGTCGCGTGAGGACCCTGGTATCACGAACCTCCTGAATGGCAACGATATCATATCTATCAATGATTTCAGCGATCATTAGTAGTTCTGAATCATCTCTACTATTATCAGAGAGGATGCGAACGTTCCAGCTAGCGAGAAGAAGATCCTCTGCATAGAGAGATGAGTACGTGAGGAGGATAAAACTGAGTAAGAGGGCGATTCTTTTCATTACCATATACCTAATACCATAGGTTAAGTATACCTGCTTTCTACTATTACAGGTAAGGTTTTTAGGTATTAATTGAAAAAAATCATGCTGAGAACATTATGTACGTTCAAACTTTTTCTCCTACGTATCGATCCACTGTGCTACCGTGATCTTAGAGACCAATTCTCCAATGAGGTGATAGGGGATCTTACCTATCTTCTTGAATCGGATACAGCGCTTTCCCCTATCGAGTTTTTCTATGTTCAGTTTTCCGTACTTTTCAATAAACCATGAAAGGATCTCATCATCTGCATAGATACCGATAAGGTAGAACCCGATGAAATTCTTCTGAGATGCGAAAGATATGAAAGGTAATGGTATCTGTGGATCACAGTGGTACCCTCCTAGATATATGGCGAGAGGTGCAGATATAAGAGCAGGTGGAGGGTTGTTATGGGTAAGGGTGTCAAGATCATTGGGATCAGTCAGGCAAAGATGATGAACTGGCGGCCCTCATAGCCCTCTCCTCTGACCAAATCCGGCTTCAGTTGCTCATTATCTGAGTCCTTATCAGGGCAAAACACTTCTCCTGCACGTCACACTGTGATCACCAAAGAAGGATCAGAGTAACTACTGCTGCAACAAGATGAACAGTATGCTTACCTAAAGGATCTTTGCTTCTGCAAGATAAGAAAAAAATATTTATTTATATATGAATGCATGAATGAACAACTTTCAGCTTTCAAGTTTTTTCTGTAGAATATGCCCTATGAGTATAAGACCAGAGCTATTTTCTGTGTTACAGAACAGAACAACACGAACGTTTCGCACCCCTTCCGGGTCCAAGGACCTACAGGTATTCTTCAAGCTGTATCACGATGAAGAACACTACTCTATCGAAACCTCCGATAGCAAGGGGAAGCCGTTACAGGTAGACCCAGAAATCTGCACCGGGGTACTGAAGACCGTAATGAATCAATACCACAAGGCAATGAAGCAACTTTCCTGGCAGATAGGGTGGGGCGGTGAGAGAAGAATCTATCTCGATGAGCATCAACACCTGACTAATAGTATCCTCTCCTACGGACACATCCTCGATGAGTATGCCCGACCGGTGAGCCTGAGCCCTGCAACTGTGGCACTTCAGCTGTATCTCGAAGATAGGGGAGACCAGATGCTAAATTCTTCTGTGCAAATGGTCTGCTCCGACGGCACCGTCATCACTGATCACGACTTCATAGCACCGGATCTGTTAATGGCCTCCGGGGTGCTCTACCGTATCGATCCTGTCGATGAATACCATCATCTGCATCTATTCAACTGTACCCTTACTCTGGATCTTGCCCCGCAGCTGATCGGGCTCTTCTCAACACTCTTTCGTGATGTGAGAATACTCTACAACGATTATACCGTACGCACAGGAGGGGCTTTCCAGACCCGTACTGCTGTTCTCTTTGAACATATAGACTCTGCAGGGGCTCTGCACCTGCGACTGGTGAACTCCTGTGATGAGATCTCTCTGGAGTATCTGACCGACTATGCTCCTGAGATAGCAGCGCTCATTGATGATACGCAGAAGGAGATCGTCCTGCACCCTATCATCTATAATCTTCAGGTTGAAGAGTTCCAGCGTTTTGAACGGATGCTCAAGCGTCATCAAAAAAAGGGTGCCTATTCCAGCTCCTACCTGCGAATGGAAGAGCTGTTCATCATCGAACAGGAGCTTGCCCAGTCCTTCATCGAAGAGGATCTTGCAGGTCTTTTGGAACACTACAGCTTAGCAGGGACCAAGGAGCTAGCCGCCTTCCATATCAAAACGGCATCTCCGAAGGTCAGCATGTCCCTAGAGAGTTCGGGTATAGACTTCCTTGCCTCCTCTGTCGATATCCAGATCGGTGATGACCACATGAGCATCACCGACCTGTTCGCCTCCTATGACCGCCAGCGGTACATCTTGCTCAGTGACGGATCGAAAGCGGTAGTACCGCATCAGCTGGTCAAACGGCTCAGGAGGCTACTGACCATTGACCGTAAGGGAAAGGTCTCCCTCTCCTTCTTCGATCTGCCTCTGGTACAGCAGTATATCGACGAGAAGACCTCTGCCGTGGCCGTGAAAGCATCAAGAGATGTGCTCGAAGGTTTCAACCGTCTTGATCAGTATCAGCCGGGAGCTTACAGTATCAAAGCGACTCTCCGTGATTACCAGCATAAAGGTTACCTGTGGCTCCAGTACCTCAAAGAACACCGTTTCGGTGGTTGTCTTGCCGATGACATGGGACTGGGAAAGACCATGCAGAGCATCGCTCTGCTCACAGAGGTCTACACCGAGGCGCAGCAGCCTTCACTGATCATCATGCCGGTGAGCCTGTTGTTCAACTGGCAACGCGAGTGCGAGACCTTCGCACCACAGCTTTCGGTGAGTATCTATCATGGACAGTCAAGAGATCTTCAGGAGAGTCTCAGATCCCAGATCATCCTCACCACCTACCATACCGCACGTAGTGACATCGCAAGACTCAAAGAGGTCAGCTTCTGCTACATCATCCTTGATGAGTCACAGAATATCAAGAACCTCAACTCTCAGATCTCCAAGGCTGTCATGCTACTTGATGGGAGTCATCGCCTGGCATTGAGTGGCACCCCGATCGAGAATAACATCTACGAGCTCTACTCGCTCTTCCGCTTTCTCAACCCCTCCATGTTCGGTACTGCAGCTGAATTCAAGAGACGGTATGCCAAGCCGATAGCCGACGGTGATGATGAGCAGGTTCTCTCTGATGTGAAACGAAAGATCTACCCGTTCCTGCTCCGGCGCCTGAAGTCAGAAGTCATGGCAGAACTACCACCAAAGAGTGAACAGGTACTCTATGTGGAGATGTCACCGGCCCATGCAGCACTGTATGAACGACGAAGAAGGTTCTATCAGGAAGCTATAGCCAATCAGATCTCTCAGCAGGGACTGAATAGCACTAGGTTCTTCATCCTGCAGGCATTAAGCGAACTGCGCCAGATCGCCAGTATCCCGGAGACCCACAGCGCAAGTGCCGTCTCCAGTCCCAAAGTGGAGATCCTGGGTGAGTCGATCTCCGAGGCGGTAAGTAATGGACATAAAGCACTGCTGTTCGCCAACTACCTCGATGCCCTCTCTCTGGTGGAAGATGAACTCACGCAGAGGGGAATCGCATACCTTAAGATTACCGGGGCTACGAAGGACCGCAAGAGCATCGTAGATGCCTTTCAGCAGGGAGATGAGTACAAAGTGCTGCTGATGACCCTCAAGACCGGCGGGATCGGCTTGAACCTCACTGCAGCGGACTACGTCTTCATCTTCGATCCCTGGTGGAACACGGCAGCTGAACAGCAGGCGGTAGATCGTACCCACCGTATAGGACAGACCAAGGCGGTCTTTAGCTACAAACTCATCGTGAAAGATACCATCGAAGAGAAGATCCTCGAACTGCAGAGGAATAAAGCAGACCTTATCGATGCCCTGATCGATAGTGACGGGTCGGCTATGAAGAGTCTGGACGAGAGAGATATCGAATTCATGCTCTCAGACGGCAGGAGGTAGCCAGTATGAGTAGAAACATCAGGATCATAGAGTTAGAAGACCCTGTCAGATGGAAGTACCCACCGCTAAAGGGGGCTGATTGTGCTGTCTGTGGAGGTCCGCTTACCTCCTGGTATCACAGCCATGGCCGTGATATATGCCTGAACTGCATAGCGAATCAGAGTGCGAGAACGGCAGCTTCTAGTATTGGGAAGAAGACCTGTGTTGAAGACCTATTGCCGCACTTCTCTCCCTCCTGTGACGTCACCGAACGATTGGGCTTCATGGTATGTCAATCCCGTATTGCTGAGGTGATGCATCGATCAGAGACACCTGAGCGAAAAGCTCTCGTGCATGCTACAGCACTGCAGCTGGGAGAACGCTCTGATCATCCCCTTGCAGGGTTTTTGAAGCTGCGAACGATGATACTCTTGATAAAAGAGCCGACGCTGGCCTTTGAATCTTTTGATGAGGTGGTTCATGAGATCATTTCACAGAAACTCTGTGAAGATATCGCTGAGTTCTCAAGGCTCAGTTCCGTGCTGCTGCTCTACCTGAGCGGTTACAGTAAAGAGAACGCCAGACTGCTTAAACGGGAGCAACAGATAGACGATCATTGGCATACGCAGGTCTATACCACCCTCACCCGTAGCTGGAGGGGGTTCATGCTTCCCAGAATCCCACGTAGTGTAGCGGTGGAATGGCTTGAGGCCTGCATTGTCCGATACGGAAAGGATAAGCAACTGCTCTCGCCTGCAGTACTCGATGATGTGTTGAAACAGTATATCATCGGGAACCTTGATGAAGGGTTCTCCACCTCAGAGCTCACAGGGATCTATCAGCGGTATATCAAGCCCCTGATCCCCAGCGTGCATCAACAGGTCCCTAAGATCGCACACCAGCCGAAGACGCTGAAGAAGAGTAACTATCTTGATCTGCTCTATCAGGTGCTTAACCATCCCGAATCCTGCAGCATGTTCTTTGACCGGATGGAACGATTCATTCGTGAAGGGTTCTTACTGATGGTGCGTACCGGTCAGGTCCTGTATGTGGAAGTCCTGACAGAATTAGGGATGACTGACTCCTTTATTAAAGGAGTCAGTCATGAGAGGGACATTCCCAAAGTATTCCCATTGTTCAAGCACCAGAGTCCCTACTACTACAGAACGAGTGTACTCGAAGATACGATATTCTATATCTCAAGAGCTTGTGCAAGCGTCTTCTCGATCTTCCTCCCCTCGGAGCAACTGCCTCTTACCTATCAGTTACCTGATCAGTCCTGGCGTATCGCACAGACACGAAATGCTGGCTCCTCCATCACGCATGCAAAAGAGTACATCGAACATATAGGGCTCTCTTGGTCAAAAAACGGATTGAAGGTCACCAAGGGCTCGCTCAAGGCCCTAGGTGCTGCAGCCAAGGTCTCCGAACCCTACCATGACATCACTAGACTCAATACCTTAAGGAGTTCTGTAATTACCGAACTCCTCAAGATACCGGTACATCTAGAAACTACAGTCTCGGGCAACGACCTTGTGCAGCAGATCTTCGATTTGGGCTTCTCTTTTACCAATATGTATGTCATCAGACCTGAGAATCTGCTCACACATCTGAAGATCATCAGCTACGAGGGTGAACAATATCAGATGAGAGAACATCGGCGATTAGAACGTTCTGCTATGCAGATTCTGCTGAGATCCATGGAAGTAGACAAATGGGTGACTTTTGATGAGATCTTTGTAGCACTGGCCGACGGATGTCTACTCCCCAAAGTGTTCGATCCTCTTCAGGGTTACATCTCTGTACAATTCACCGCGCTCGGGAATGGGTATTATGAAGACCGTAATGAGACCTACGGTGTAGCATTGCTGAACTATAACGATGTGGTGAGGGTACCGTTCATCAAATGCCTGCTCTTCCTTCTGAACACCCTTGGAGTAGTGGATCTGGCTATGACAGAACCGGTCAATGAAGCCTACCACCCGGCCAATCGTGACTACCTCTCGGTCTTCGATGGCGTGCAGGCCTGTGCACTTACCCCGTTTGGTGCCTGGCTTGTCGGTAAACAGGAGAACAGCACCGTTGAGGTGATACAAGAAGCAGGTCGGATCCATCTTAATGAACACCAGTTGTACGCCGTGCTCGAGGGTGATCTGCCGGTAGCAGAGGTCGTGCTGAAGACTATGGCAAAGAAGTCTAGTGGTACGTTGTATCAGTTCACCATCGAGAGTTTTCTGCAGGGATGCGATGACCTCTCTGATATCAAGCAGAAGATCTCCACGTTCGAGCAGGTCATCTGTCAGGATCCGCCGGAGCTTTGGAAGTCCTTCCTGTCAGATCTCATCAGCCGGGTAAGTGCTCTCTCTGCGGATAACACCTCCTATATTACCTACACGATCGGTGAAGGCAGTTCTGAACTGATCAGGATCCTCACAGAAGATGCGTTCCTAGCAGAAGAGGTGATCAAAGCAGAAGGCTTTCGTATCCTTATCCCCCGTAAGAGCTATCCTAAAGTCCGTACCCGACTGCGTGCCTACGGTTACCTGCTGCCTATTCTGAAAGTAAGCAGCAAAAGAAAACCGAAGGCCAAGCGGTAGGAAGGGAACACGATGCAGAGCATGGATCCCGGAAGTTACAGGTAGAGTTCGTTCTTGATGCTGTTTCACAGCATATAGATGTTGTAGTAGATCTAAAGGAGTGACCCAGTTATGGCAAGGATACAGTTTGGTAATACCTGGTGGGGTAGAAAGTGGCTTGAGTCCCTTGATAACTTCGACTATGCGAACAGGCTCCCGAGAGGGCAGCGGTATGCAAGGAACGGTTGGGTACGCTCTGTGGAATTCTCTGATAACCGCATTCATGCACGGGTAGACGGCAGGAGACCTACTCCCTATAAGGTGAGCATGCGACTCCCGAGATTCAGTGCCAAAAAGGCAAAGCAGATCGTTTCAGTGATCAGCAGCAATCCCTACTATCTCTCGCAGCTCGAAGGTCATCTGTTGCCTCAGGAGCTTCTCGGGGAGCTCGAAGAGCTTAAGATCCAGTTGCTTCCTGAATCTTGGGAATCTATGGGCATGCAATGCAGCTGCCCTGACTGGGCGGTGCCTTGTAAGCACCTGGCAGCCGTGGTCTATCTCATTGCTAATGAGATAGACAAGAACCCCTTTCTGATCTTCTCCCTGCACGGTTTCGATCTCGAAGAGCAGCTGAATATCACTGCAGGTAGGAGACAGGTAGCTCCGGTGTTATCGCTCAAGGATTTCTATATTGATGAACAGGAACCCTGTGCATATGATTCACAGGCTCTTGAGTCCCTTGATATGACCACTGTCCCACAGATGTCTGATGCTCTGATGATGCTGCTCACCCCCGATCCGCTCTTCTATCCCGAGGGAGACTTCAAAGCGATCATGGCCGACCGCTACCGCAGAGCGGCAAAGAGTGCCGCAAAGACGATAGCAGGGACGGACGTGAGTGAAGACCCCCCTGAGCTCAGCTATACCGCTTTCAAGGCACGTGTCGATACGAAGAGTGGGGCTCTGCTCGGGGAACTCATCGGGAAAGGCCTTGCCGGTCTATCGTGTGCATCTGCTTCGATGGGTCAGCTGTGTGAGTATCTGCAGCATATATCCATTCATAATCTCTCATCTGTCTCACCGCAGACAGGATTCATAGCAGTCGTATACAGTTTTTCGCTGATGCTGCTCGAGCGGGGAGCCTATGTCCCTGAACTGATTGCTCTAAAGGAGAAACTCTACGGTATCAGGTGGTTACCGGCGCTCTTCGGGGAACAGGTACAGAAGCTCTTCTCTGAGCTAGTTGAGGCCATGCCGGCGACTCTGGTCACCGTACGTGGAGCGCGCCTTCCCAAGAGGGAACAAGTACTCTTTCTGATCTCTCAGTTCATCTCAGAGGGACTGAGAACCTCAGCTGCTAAAAAGTACCTTCCAGGTGTCGATGATATGACCGATCTCTTCTTCGAAGGGATCCCCTACCGGGCCAACGGGTTCGATCAGCAGGAGAACGCGCAGACGATTGGTCTGTGGCTCGGCAGGTTCTTCATGCACCCCCATGACTGCTCTGTGGTGATCAGCATCGAAGAGTACGTAGAGCAACAGCAATTCACCTTTGATCTTATGATCGATGACCGGAGTGCAGAAGATCATCAGATGCGCTTCATGAAAGAGTTCCTTGCATCGGACCATCCTGATAAGTTCTCTGTACTCAGAGATCTCAATCTACTCTCATCCTACCTGCCAGCGGTCAATCTGGTCCTAAGAGATCAGGCTTACATAACCATAGATGCCGATGATTTCGTACCGAGCTGGTTCTCAGCCCTGCCGGTACTCGAGACCCTTGGGATTCGGACGATCTTTCCCAAGAGCCTAAAAAGAGTGCTCACGCCATCTCTTACCCTCTCTCTCACTCAGCGTGGTACATCCGATGCGAACAGTGTCAGTCGTCTGAGTCTACAGTCTCTGGTAGCGTTCAACTGGACAGTCGCTCTTGGTCCCGAGCACATTGATGCCGAACAGTTCATGGAACTGGTCGGGAGTAAGAGTGGACTGATAAGGTTCAAAGACCTGTACATCATGCTTGATCCGCAGGATATTGCCCGTATGCAGAAGCAGATGGAAAAGAGGGCCTCTCTTTCATCGATGGAGCTCCTTGCTACACACCTGAGTCATGAATACCAGGGGCAGGAGGTCATACTTGAGAGTGGGATCGAAGAGTTGCTGAATAACCTCTTCACCCCCAGAGAGGTTACCGTACCGGAAGGGTTGAAGGCACAGCTGCGTGAATACCAGCGTACCGGATTCAACTGGCTCTATCATAACTATACGATCGGGGTAGGGTCAGTCCTTGCCGATGATATGGGATTGGGAAAGACCCTTCAGGTCATTGCCTGTATCTTGAAGCTGCATGAGAGCGGAGAACTCGGCAAGAAGGGTGCTCTGGTCATCGCACCTGCCTCGGTGCTGCTCAACTGGCAGCGGGAGATCACGAAGTTCGCTCCATCCTTGAACAGTGCGATCTATCACGGAACGGACAGGGACCCTCATCTGATCACTGATTCCCAGGTGCATATGGTAATCACCACCTACGCACTTGCCCGTTCTGATACACATCTGTTCAAGAAGCGCTCATGGAGTACCATGGTCCTTGATGAGGCGCAGTACATCAAGAATTCGGAATCGATTCAGGCGAAGGCTATCAAGTCCATCAAGGCAATCTACCGGATAGCTATGACCGGTACTCCGGTAGAGAATCGGCTGCTCGATTACTGGAGTATCTCAGACTTCACCATGAAGAATCTGCTTGGGACTAAGAAGAACTTCAAGAAGCAGTTCGCCATACCCATAGAGAAGTTCAATGATCAAGAGCGACTGGAAGTCTTCAAGAAGATCACAGCACCGTTCATGATCCGCCGTATGAAGAGCGACCCCTCAGTGATCACTGATCTGCCTGAAAAGGTAGAAATGGACCGCTGGGCCCAGCTCACCGAAGATCAGACTGCTTTGTATACCAGTCTGATCGAAAGTGTGGAGGACATACTCTCAGATGCGCAGGGAATCGGACGTAAAGGACTCATATTCAAGCTGATCACTGGTCTCAAACAGATTTGTGACCACCCAGTACTTTTCTTAAAAGAGCCCCAAGGACATTATACCGAGTCAGGTAAGAGCAGACTGCTGATTGAGCTGCTGGAGAGGATCAAAGAGCGGGATGAGAAAGTACTGATCTTTACGCAGTTCAAAGAGATGGGACTATTGCTACAGCAGATGATCGAGGCACACTTTGGCTCACGTCCGCAGTTCTTCCATGGGGGGCTGAGACAGAAGAGGCGTAATGAGATGATCGATGCGTTTGGGA
>CAZLZY010000029.1:0-12874 GCA_964564075.1 uncultured Spirochaetales bacterium | reverse complement strand
CCAATTCTAAGGAGGCTGTGTAACCTATGTTTTACACGCTAAAAAATTCAGACCCCTATTTTTTAGCATAAAAAAACCAGCCATCCTAAGATGACTGGTTCATGTGCAAATCACTGCATATTATCTGATAGCGATTTCAGTCTCACCATCGAAGAAAGTAACCTTAGCAAGGTCTGGTACGAAGCTGACTTTCTGTCCAACTGATACCAGTACGGTAGGTTCGATTCGAGCAACTAACTGATGGCTCTTTGTATTGATGAATACATGAGTCTCAGCACCGAGTGGTTCAACAACTGTTACTTCAGTATTGATTGTCTCATCGACAATTGCTTTTGGTGCAGCACTGATATCTTCAGGTCTGATACCGAAAACAACATCTTTGCCAACATAGTCTTTCAACAATATCTTATGATCATCTGAAAGTTTGAGTCTGAAGTCACCTTCATCAGCCAACATCGTATCGCCTTCTATTACAATCTTAGCATTGAGGAAGTTCATTGGTGGTGAACCGATGAATCCTGCTACAAACTTGTTTGCCGGAAAGTTGTATAGTTCGAGAGGGCTACCGATCTGCTGGATGAGTCCAAACTTCATAACGACGATCTTGTCTGCCATTGTCATAGCTTCGACCTGGTCGTGTGTTACATAGATCATGGTTGCTTTCAGTCTACTATGAAGAGAAGAGATCTCTGCACGCATCTGAACTCTTAACTTAGCATCCAAGTTTGAGAGTGGCTCATCAAACAAGAAAACCTTTGGTTGACGAACGATTGCTCGACCAACAGCTACACGCTGTCTCTGTCCACCAGAAAGTGCTTTAGGCTTTCTATCAAGGAGTTCCTCGATGTCAAGGATCCTAGCAGCTTCTCGTACTCTTTGTTCGATTTCTTCTTTTGGGAACTTTCTGATCTTGAGTCCGAATGCCATGTTGTCATAGACACTCATGTGTGGGTATAGTGCATAGTTCTGGAAAACCATTGCAATATCTCTGTCTTTTGGTGGAACGTCATTGACGATCTTGCCATCAATAGATAGTTCACCACTAGAGATGTCTTCGAGTCCAGCGACCATTCTTAATGTAGTAGATTTTCCACATCCTGAAGGACCGACAAGAACAACAAACTCTTGATCATCGACGCTGACATTGATACAATCAACCGCTTTTACATCACCGTCATAGACTTTACTGATGTCTTTTAAAACTACTGTAGCCATAGGAGCCTCCTATATTATCTTATTGCTTTTACGATACAACAGAAAATTCCGCCTGTCAACTAAATATTGCTTTAAGGCTATTAATGGGCGAATAGTAAGAATGAAATGACAAACTGAAAGTATGAGCACTTCAAGGGTCTACATCTACAGTCATGGGGGGAATTGATAGGCACTTTTTGCATAGGAGCTTATATATATTGGTTTTCAATATATAAGATTTGTATCCTGATAGTAGGTGATAGTTCGAAATAAGTATTCATTACGCTTTAATGAATACTATACATAGCCATGTCATATGGCACATAATACAGAAAACAGCATAACAAAACCGTGTAAAAGAAAGAAAAAAAGGCTGTAGAAGAGGAAAAATCTATGAAACAGAAAACTATTTCCTTATATATGAGCATCCTCATATGTATCACTATGAATATATATGGCACACAGCAACGTATCCTCCCCTCAGCTTCAGGGCTTTATGAGAGTCTCTATCGGTTGGGTGTCCTACAGGGAGGACCACCCGTCTCAGATTCTCTACCTATGAGTATAGCAGAGATCGAGAAGATCCTCTCAGTCTATGAAGGCCAAGGGATTAGTAAAGAGAACCAAGAGCTGTACGAATCAATTATAAAACAGCTGGAAGTACCATATTATGGGTTTATGATCACACCTGAACTGTATCTACATACGAGTGATTCAGCAGTCTTCTCGACTGATGAATCATGGTACCATGGTTACCATGACAGATCTCCGATAGCCTCTGTTTATGGGGCCTTCTCCTTTGAAGATGCGATATTCGGATATGCACAGATGTCAGCCAACAATGATCAGTTTCATATTGATACCGGTGATTCTACCGGTTTCTTCTCTCCTCATATGAGGACGAATCTTATCATAGATGATTCCTATGATAACTTTGATGCATCGACTCCCTGGAGAGCCTATCTGTCCTTAGGAAGTCACTTTTGGAATGTTCAGGTGGGGCGAGATCTTTTGCGTTGGGGAAATGGGTCAACGGGCAACCTCGTGATCGATGACCATATGGACTATCATGAGTATGCAAGATTCACCGCCTTCGATGAAAAGGTGAAGTTCAGTACACTAGCAGTCTCTTTCGATCACCCCTCGAGTTACCAAGAGGATATTGATTTCTCAGATCCCATACATGGGTATGAATTATTCATCGCCCACAGACTTGAAACACAGATCGGTCAACGGATGAGACTTTCCGTCTCAGAGAGTATTATGTATCAGGGGGAGACCCTGGATTTGGGTATCTTCAATCCGCTGATGTTCTTACACAATCTTACTATACGAGGGAATGCGAACTCTCTTGCTGAATTCAGTCTCAGCTACACCCCAAAAAAAGGTATGAATCTCTATTTGCAATTAGTGATCGATCAATTACGAGTCATTGGGGAGAGTAATAGTGACCCCTCAGCTCTCGGTAGTATCATCGGTATGAAGACCATCACACAGTTAGATGCAATAAAGAGCTTCTATTGGGGAATAGAAGTAACCTATACTGATCCCTATCTTTATCTTAGGGATGGGGATGAGGGGTATCCCATCGATTTTATCGTTGGGTATAGAAAACAATCCCCTGCAGCTGGTAAACCGGTTGATCTAGAATATCTTGGGTATGAATATGGGGGTGATGTGATCGCCCTCTCGGTGAACGCAGGGCTCTCCTCTCTTGATTGGGGGGAAATGGGGATAACCGTTGTCTACCTCATGCATGGGTGTATTGATCAAGAT
Organism: uncultured Spirochaetales bacterium; assembly: GCA_964564075.1. Lineage (GTDB taxonomy): Bacteria > Spirochaetota > Spirochaetia > CAKZLE01 > CAKZLE01 > CAKZLE01. Next base: position 9,904 of record CAZLZY010000029.1, on the reverse strand, counting down.
TCTATCTGGGGGACTGGAGAGAGCTTTACGAGCATTGTGTCGCCCAGTGCTCATGATCCGAATGAGCTGAATAAGGATGCTGTTGAGAAAGTTCTCAGTTGTTCTTATGAGGTAGAAGGTAAGGTCAATAGATACACCTCGCTCCATGCCAATATTGATTGGGTCCATAGTTGGAATAATCAGAATAGATCGGATCATGGCTACGAGGCGGATCTTCAGATATCGACAGGAATATCCATACATATATAGGACGTAAGAGTCCCATATATGTATGCGGTATCGCGGTTATACTTCGTAGAGGTATCTTTTGATCTTCAGTGTAGGAGTCCTTTCGAAGGGTTCCTTCTGTTCGAGTGTCTCAGAGATCCTTGAGAAGGATGAGAGTTCTTTGTTCACACGAATGAGAAGATCCTTAAGATACTGATCGATCTGATCTTCGAGGGACTTCTCATCACCCTTATTTCTGATCTTACTCTCAAGGTTATGAAATTCTCGCATGATCCGGCCCTCTTTCAGGGACTCCTTGAACAGGTCATAATCTATATGAATCTTTGCAACAAGACTTTTGGTCTTCTTATCTTGAAGGACTAACGATTCAACAACGAATTGTTCTTGATTGATCATTGCTTCGATCTGATCCGGATAGATATTCTCTCCAGTCGATCCTAGGATCATGTTCTTAGCTCTTCCGATGATCCTGAGAGAACCATCTTCTGCAATCTCACCTAGATCCCCGGTTCTGAACCAACCATCCTTTGAGAGAACCTCTGCAGTCTTCTCAGGATCCTTATAGTATCCCTGCATGATAGTAGGGCCTCTGACATACAACTCTTCACCATCACCGGACTCTTCACTCTTTCTCAGTTCGTATTCAACATTGGGGAGAACAGAACCAGTTGATGCGAAGGAGATCTTATCTCCCATACCACCAGCGAGTAGTGGAGAGGTCTCTGTGATCCCATATCCGATGGAGAAGGGGAAGCTTGCTTCTCGTAAGAATTTCTCAGTCTCTTTCACTAAAGGAGCTCCTCCGACACCGAAGAAGTGGATATTGTTCCCAAAGGTATCCATCAGACCCTTTCCGATCACCTTGTTAAGTTTCATTCGTACGGGTGGAATCTTATATAGGAACTTCAACAGTTTCTTGTTATTTATCATAGTTCTCAGGATACCCTCATGGATCTTCTCGATCAGTAGAGGAACAGAGAGTATCAGATGTGGTTTCACCTTGTTCAGCGCAGGTATGAGGACACTCGTTGAAGGTGGTCTCTTCATGTAATAGATGGAGCCATGCTTGAGGAGGACGACGATGAAACCGATAGTGAACTCATAGGTATGTGCTAACGGAAGAACAGACAATGCTCTTGTCTCCTCAGTCCAGTTTGGTATCTGAATAGCAGTATAGGCATTCAGGATGACATTCTTATGGGTGAGCATGACACCTTTAGAACTTCCAGTAGTACCAGAAGTATAGATGATACATAACAGATCATTCTCATCTATCTCAGGTAGTTCGATCTCTACCGGTTCTTTGCATTTGGTGATCACATCCTGCATGGTCAGAATGGTTTGCTTTATCTTCTCTGTGTTCATCTTCTTTGCTACTTTCTGCGAGACGAGCAAGATAGATGCTTCACTGTGATCTAATATGGTAAGAATCTCATTCTCATGGAAGTCAGGAAGGATCGGTACCATGATCGCTCCGGCGATGACTCCTGCAAAGTAGGAGACTCCCCAGAGGGGATTACTCTCTGATAATATAGCGACTCTGTCGCCTTTCTTCACTCCCATCTCTCGAAGGGTTAATGCGAACTGGCAAGCTGATCTATACACATCATGGTAGGTCCACGGTTTCTCATTGACATATGCAAGTGCTGGAGAGTCCCCATATTCTGCATCTGATTGAACGATCAGATCTAATAGAGTCTTCACGGTATTTTCATTCATCTTATATAACTCCTGTCATGAATTTAGCAAATTATAACTCTTTGTCAAGAAAATAGCGATAATGAAACGAACCTATACCCATAGGTAATAATGCCTATAGGCGGTTACAGGATAATCTCACGAGGTTCATAGACAATGACAGTTCATAGATGGTATAATCCCTCAGGCATTTTTTACCCTAGGAGTTTGTCATTAATCTATATCGGTCATATACATCATATCTGAAGGATCTCTATGGTCAACCGACCTATCGTATCGGTGTCGATGCTGGTTTCAGTTGTCCGAACAGAGACTGCAACCGATTCGGTGGTTGTACCTATTGTGATGATATGGGTGCAACTGCAGTCTATCACAGATTGACTGAAAGCGGTATGGCAAAAGCTGGACGAGTGAATCAAACCTTGATGGAAGAGGATACCTCTGTATCGAAAGAGGTCTCTATGGAGATACGAAAGCAGTCTATCCATGAACAGATACATAACGGGAAGGAGTTCCTTATCCGCAGGTATCGTGCGTATAATCATATTCTCTATCTTCAGTCATATTCTAATACCTTTGGGAATATCAAGGAATTACAAGAGATCTATGAATATGCCCTGAGTCAAGATGAGTTCGTCGAGTTCGTCATTGCGACGAGACCTGACTGCATCAATGAAGAGATCGCTGATATGTTAGCCTCCTATAAGAAAGGTTCGATCAATGATATTTGGGTTGAACTGGGACTTCAGAGTGGGAATGACCAAACGCTCGAGACTATTAATCGAGGACATGCGGTTGCATCCTGTAAGAAAGCTGCAGCATTGCTGAGGGATCGAGGTATCAAAGTCTCTCTTCATGTGATCCTAGGACTTCCTCTTGAGGGGTACAAAGAGATGGAGAGGACCGCTGAGGTCGTTAGGGATATCGCGCCTGAAGCGGTGAAGATCCATAATCTACATGTCCCGATCAGAACACAGATGTTCTATCAATACCAGCTAGGGGAGTTCTCTCCTCCAGCTCAGATAAGACATCTGTCCAATACTATCTGGTTCTTGGAAAGGATCCCCTCACAGATCATTATCCAACGGGTCGTATGTGATACACCTTCTCACCGGCTTGCTGCACCAGTAAGATTTGGTTCGAAGGGATCCTTTGTCCACCTGTTACAGACAGAGATGAAGAAGCGTGGTTCCTACCAGGGAAGAGTCTTGCTAGAGGATGAGCATCATGATGAAGAATCATAGAGTAATTAGGATTATCAGTATCGCTGCCTGGGTATCGGTGAATATCGGGATCCTCCTCCTATCGTTACTCCCAGCAGAGAAGATGATCATGGGCTCAGGTAATCTGAATGACAAGCTTGCCCATGGATTCGCATATACTGTATTGGGAGCACTTACCTATCTGTTTCTCTCCTTCATTCATGCTACATTACTGGATAAGACCTTCAAGAAGATACTGATCTCTATCGGCTATTGTGCTCTGTTGGGTGGACTCATCGAGATCTTACAACCTTTATCGGGGAGAAGTATGGAACTTCTTGACTTCGTAGCAGACTTCGTCGGAGCCTTGACTGGAGTTCTCATCATGAAGCTATTGGTAGATGAATACCACCACTGGTTCAAGAAGCTAAAAGACATATAGTACCTGTCTCAGTAAAAATACCTTTTCAGAATCACCTCATTGCTTATATAATGGATGAAAACATCATTAGGAGCTTGAGAAGGATATGGTAGAAAAGAAATATGTAGGATCCCTTGATCAGGGAACGACTAGTACAAGATTCATCCTCTTCGATCAAGAAGGGCAGATTGCTGCATCACATCAGATGGAGCACAAACAGATCTATCCACAACCTGGTTGGGTAGAACACGATGCATTGGAGATATGGGAACGCTCGATTAAGGTAATCGAGAAGACCCTAGAGAAATCGGGAACCGTAACGGCAGAGATTGCCGGGATCGGTATAACTAACCAGAGAGAGACTGTTGTCGCATGGAATCCCCATACGGGAGTCCCTTACCATAACGCAGTAGTCTGGCAGGACGTGCGAGGAAAAGAGTTGATAGACACTCTTATCAAAAGCGGTAGGGCTAAAGAGATGCAGAAGAAGACTGGATTACAACTCAGTCCCTATTTTGCAGGATCAAAGATCTCCTGGCTCTTCGATAATGTTGAAGGTCTTCTAGAAAAGGCTAAGGCAGGTGATGCACTCATTGGAACGATAGACTCCTGGTTGACCTGGAAATTGACGGGTGGGAAGAACGGTGGTGTTCATATCACGGATGTCACGAATGCTTCGAGATACCTGCTGATGGATATAGAGACACTTGAATGGGATGATGAGCTGCTTAAGACCTTTCATGTACCGAAAGCATCTTTACCTGAGATCGTTCCCTCTATTGGTAGAGTATATGGATATACTAAAGCTGATGGCCCCATTGGTGGAGAGATTCCCGTCTGTGGTATCCTAGGAGATCAGCAGGCAGCACTTTTCGGACAGGCCTGTTTCGAGAAGGGGATGGGAAAGAATACCTATGGGACAGGCTGTTTTCTCCTGGTGAACACCGGTGAGAAGCTCTGTCACTCAACACAGGGATTACTTACTACCGTAGCATATCAGGAAGAGGGAAAGGCTCCGGTCTATGCCCTTGAAGGATCTGTAGCAGTCGCAGGATCTCTTGTTCAGTGGACAAGAGACAATCTTGGTCTCATCGATTCTGCTCCTGAGATAGATAAGCTTGCAGAGACTGTAGAGGATAATGGTGGAGTCTATTTCGTACCAGCATTCTCAGGGCTCTATGCTCCCTATTGGCGTTCAGATGCTCGAGGCATCATTGCCGGTTTGACCGGTTATGCTACTTCTGCTCATATAGCACGAGCTGTTCTGGAAGCGACAGCTTTCCAAGCTCATGATATTTTTCATGCTATGGAGGCAGACTCAGGTATTGAGATCACCGCTTTAAAAGTCGATGGAGGTCTCATCAACAGTAGACCTCTTATGCAATTCCAGGCAGATATCTTAGATATCCCTGTGATCAGACCGGCAGTCGCAGAGACAACAGCACTTGGTTCAGCCTATGCAGCGGGACTCACCATGGGTTTCTGGGATAATAAAGAAGAGCTGGCATTGCAATGGCAGGAGAAGAAGCGTTGGATACCAAATATGAAAGAAGAGGAACGAGATGAGAAGATCCACTTCTGGCATAAGGCAGTAGATAGGACCCTGAATTGGGTCGATTAGTCATATAACACAGGAGGATTGAGCCCCATGCAGATCGGTGATTTTTCTATTCTCTATATTATCTCTTTCATGCTGGCTATTGCATTCAGTATTCAGCTGTTATTTGATAATAAGACAGCTCAGTCATCACTGGCCTGGATCATGGCGATGTTCCTCATCCCCTATATCGGGATCGGGGCGTATGTTCTCAGCGGTATCAACTGGCGGAAAAGAAAACTGGTCAAATTCAGACCAGAGGAGATGTACGGGACCTTCTTACATGATATCCTTGTTCAACAGCGGGAACTCATCAATGAGAAGAAGGAGTACCTCGGATCCGATACACATAAGATCATGATGATGACCATGCAGACAGCGAATGGTGTCCTCATGGGAAACAATGATATCAGTGTGTATCATCATGGGGAACCCCTCTTTCGCGATATGATCAGAGATCTTGAAGCTGCCCAAGAGTCGATCCATATCGAATACTTCATCTATAGAGATGATGAGATCGGTAAAGAGATCCTCTCGATCTTGAAGAGAAAGGCAACAGAAGGGGTCGAAGTCAGATTCCTCGTGGACGGTTCAGGTTCGAAGTTCACCTTTACCAAGAGGGGAAGACGTAAGCTTCGAAAGAGTGATGTGGAGTACCGGAACTTTCTTGATCCGGGTAATATCATCTTCGCTTGGTTACTCAACTATAGTTCCCATAGAAAGATCGTGGTTATCGATAATAAGATCTCCTATACTGGTGGTATGAACATCGGGAAAGAGTATATTGACGGTGGGAAGCGATTCGAGACTTGGCGTGATACCCATATGAGATTCGTAGGTAATGCATCTGTTATCCTCCAGTCGATCTTCCTAGCCGACTGGATCAATAGCGGCGGGGTGGTCAATAATGCTGAAAGATTCTTCGGCAAGCTTCACCTAAATCTGAAGGCTGTGAACCTTACCGGCGTACAGATGCTTTCTAGCGGTCCTGATTCAGACTGGTTTGCGATACAGCAGCTCTATTTTACGATGATCACTAATGCGAACAACAAGGTCGTCATCCAGAGTCCCTATTTCATCCCTGATGAGAGTATTGCTACTGCATTGGAGAATGCAGCCCTCAGTGGGGTAGAGGTGAATCTTATGATCACTGGCTGTCCCGATAAGAGAGTCCCCTTCTGGGCCGCACACTCATTCTTTGAACCACTACTGAAGGCTGGGGTAAAGATATTCTTATATAAGGCAGGCTTCTTACATAGCAAAGTAGTGATCATAGATGAGAAGATAGTGACATGCGGAAGCTGTAATATGGATCAGAGAAGCTTTTTTCTCGATTATGAGCTGAACGCCATATTCTATAATAATAAGATCGCGCAGGAATTCTCGTCTCAGTTCAAGAAGGACTGTGAGTATAGTGAGCAATTCACATTAGAGATGTATCATAATATCACAGCCGTGAAGAAGCTACGTAATTCAGTCTTTCGCTTAATATCACCACTCTTGTGATATATGCAAGGAGACTCTATACTAGTTACTATATGATACGCTGAACAAGGAGCTGAGCTTGGGTGATTTATTAGAGATTTGGTATGTGAAAGATATCATCATACCGATTATCGATATTGCGATTATAGCTTTCTTACTTTACAAGGTATACACCACAGTATCTCAGACGAACGCGGTACAGATGATAAAGATCCTCATCTATATGGCTTGTCTCTATCTGTTGGCATATCTCTTGCAGCTTTCTACGATACTCTGGGGTTATAAGAATCTGACTCCTATCATCATCATCATATTAGCGATCATCTATCAACCTGAACTCAGACGAGCCTTCACACGGCTTTGGAGCGGAAGTAGAGGACTCTTCAGATTCGGTAGTCAGACGACTAGCGAGCAGATCGACACGATCATCAATGCTCTAGATGTCCTCTCAACGAAGAGAAGAGGAGCTCTGATAGTGTTCCCAAGAAAACTAGGTGTCAAAGGGATCCTGGAATCCGGTACGCGATTGAATGCGGACCTTTCGAGTGCACTCCTTCTTACGATATTCGATCATGATACCCCCTTACATGATGGAGCTGTATTAGTTCAAGGACGTAAGATCCTATCCGCCGGATGTTTCCTTCCCTTGAGTGAACAGGCTGATATACGAAAGAGTTTTGGAGCTCGACATAGAGCTGCACTAGGAATGGCAGAAGATACTGATGCAGTCGTTCTTATCGTCTCAGAAGAGACAGGAGCTATGTCATTAGCCTATAATGCCAATCTCTACTACGATCTTGTCCCAGATACGATCCATAAGATGCTCATAGCACTCCTAAACTATTATGATGTGACACCTGAAGAGATCGAGGAGGTCCATGATGAGGCAGAATAGGTTCATCAACTGGCTCGTATTCGATTGGCCAGTTAAGGCCATATCGCTACTGACAGCAGTATTGCTCTTCTTCTTCGTCCAGTTGATAACCGTAGAGCACCGGTCATTTCAGATACCATTGGATGTGATCAATAATTCAAGTTTTGTGATAGACAGCACCTATCCAGAGACCCTAGAGGTGAGGATCTCAGGTAAACAGGAAGATGTGTTTATGATCTACCCAGAAGATCTGGTGGTCTGGGTAGATATCTCTGAGATAGATGAAACAGGTGTCGCTACGATCCCTGTACTGACAGAGAAGGGACTGGTCTTCGACACGATCGGAGAGGTTCAGGTTGTCACAGAGCCTGCTGAGCTGAGGGTCCATCTTGATAAGAAGGTCTCTCAATGATCCTAGGTATGGGCTTAGATATAGTAGATGTCAAGCGAATGGAAAAACACTGTGATGATGAGAATTTCATGAGAAGGTTTCTCCATGAACGCGAATATGAAGAGATCAAGAAGAGTAAAGAATCACCTGCGATGTTGTTAGCTTCCCGGTTCGCTGTGAAAGAGGCCTTCGGGAAAGCTACCGGTATAGGTCTGCGTGGGATCGCTCTCTCTGATATTCAACTCGACCATGATACTCTTGGGAGACCGATACTTAGGCTACATGGTAGTGCTGAGCAAAAAGCCACAGAGCTTGGAGTGAACCATATACATGTCTCTATCACTCATGAAGCACAGATAGCAGCAGCTGTCGTGATATTTGAGAGCTAACACTATGAATAAGGAACGTATGAACACGAGACGTATCAGATTACTCATCGGATATGATGGCTATGATTTCTGCGGTTGGCAGATACAGCCGAATGTTAGGACCGTACAGTATGAGTTGGAATCTGTACTAAAAGGGGTTCATGGACACCCTTTACGAGTATATGGCTCAGGACGGACTGATGCTGGAGTACATGCGACAGGACAGGTTGCACACTTCGATTCAGATATTGCATCGATCCCCGCTGAACGCTATGAGCTGATACTCAACAGCAACCTTCCCAAGGATGTACGAGTCTATAGGAGTGAAGAGGTTCCCGGTGATTTCCATGCAAGGTTCGGTGCAAGAAAGAGAAGTTATCGCTATGTGGTCAAACAGTTCGAAGATATGACACCGATGGATCAACGATACTGTTTTGGAGTCCCAAAGCTCCCCTCATTAGTTCTTCTTAACGCATATGCAAGATATATCGTAGGAATTCACGATTTCACTACGTTCTCTGCGGCGAAAGATACCAATGAGATAAAAGTTCGTGAGATCTTTCAAGCTGTATGGACACAGAACGGGACTTCTCTAGAATTCACCATAAGTGGAAATGCATTCCTTTGGAAGATGGTCAGATCCCTAGTAGGGACCATGATCGATCTCGCAATAGAGAAAAAAGAGCCTGAGGTCATGAGAGCTATCTTAAACTCACTTGATCGTACTCAGGTTGGAAATACTGCACCGCCCCATGGATTACGATTAGAAAGGATCGATTATGAGTAATGTTGAAGCATATTGGAAGATACTCGATGGAGCACAGCAGCTCCTGAATGGTAAAGATAGAGTGTTAAGTGAGATCTCAGCAGATGATATCGTCTTCGAAGCTCCTGTAAAGGAACTGACGATAGCTGAGATGAATATGGATCAGATAACAGAAGCTATTCTCACCTGTACGCAGTGTGGTCTTCATGTAGGAAGAAAGAACCCGGTACCTGGTAAAGGGGTGCTCAATCCCAAGGTCATGATCATAGGAGAGGCTCCTGGTGCTCAGGAGGATGAAGAGGGTATCCCCTTCGTCGGAAAGTCAGGTGACTATCTTGATCGCTGGATGAGTGCTATTGATCTGAGGCGAGATGAGGATCTCTATATCGGGAACATCATGAAATGTAGACCTCCCGGGAATCGTGATCCCTTCCCTGAAGAACAGAGGATCTGTATCCCCTATCTGACCCGCCAATTAGAGCTGATCAAACCTCAATCGATCCTCTGCCTTGGTAGAGTCTCCTCTCAGATCCTGCTAAAGACTGAAGAGGGTATTGGAAGACTTCGTGGGAAGATCTACTCCTATCAAGATATTCCCCTAGTAGTGACCTATCATCCGAGTGCTGTTCTCAGGTATCCTGAGAAGTATCGTCGTCCGGTCTGGGAAGACCTAAAACTGCTTAAGAGTATATTCAATCCTGAAGAATAGGAGTAATCGGTGTTCATAGAGGTTCTCTTCAATCTTCCACTACATAACTCGTTCACCTATGAGGTCAATGAAGATGATCATTGTGAGGTGGGCTTCCGAGTCATGGCACCGATCAAGAATAGAAACCTTACGGGGTTCGTCATCTCTGTTACCGAGACTTTCGAA
>CAZLZY010000028.1:0-13021 GCA_964564075.1 uncultured Spirochaetales bacterium | reverse complement strand
ACAGCTGCATAATAGTAGAGCTTCGCAAGAACATCTCCATAGACCATCCCATACAATCCAGTAAGGGTGAACGGAAGCTTCCGTACAGCAAATCCAGGCTGCTCATTGAGCATCCTGCTTGACTTGTTATTCGTCGATGCAGTCACGACAGGGATGTCATCATAACCGGCTCTCACTAGAGCTCGTTTCAATAGCGAAACATAGCTCGAAGCACGACATTGGCCACCGGTCTGAGTTAATGCGACAGCTACGTTGTTTAAGTCGTATTTACCGCTACGTAAAGCTTTTATAAGATCTCCGATGACTATCGTCGCCGGATAACATATATCATTGTTCGAGTATCTGAGACCTAGTTCTATACTCTCTCTATCCGCCATAGGAAGGACATCGATCGTATACCCCTGTTGCCTATATGCGGCGATGATGAAGTCGGTATAGAATGGTGAGAACTGCGGTGCTATGACTGTTCGTTTCTTATCTTTCTTAGTGAAGATCCTCGTCTGGATACGTTCGATCCGAGACCCTTTGAAATCTGCTTTTCTCCCCTTCAAAGATTCGATAAGGGATCTCACACGGAGCTTCACAGAACCGGGACTCGTCATCTCATCGATCTTGATGAGTGTTGGATTCTTACCATACTGATTCAGGATCGATTTGACCTCATCAACTGTGATAGCATCAGGCCCGCAGCCAAAGGAGTTGAGTTGGATGACCTCTACATGATCTTGATGTGCAGCCCATGCAGCAGCGTGATAGAGTCTGTTCGGATAGGTCCATTGAGTCAGAACCTGAACATCTCTGAGCTTCTGTTGCGGTGGTAAGGGGACCGAGTCTTCGGTGATCACATCGAAGCCGAGAGCACTGACGATCTCAGGGATCTTCATATTCACGAACGGATCAATATGATAGGGGCGACCGAGTAGTAGGATCACTTTCCTTCCCTCTTTCACAGCATCCTTCAGGATCTTATCAGCTCTGATTCGCAGCTCTGATTTTACACGATCACTCTCTTTCATCGCTTTCCGAACAGCTTCGGTCACGACCTCCTTCGGAACCCCTAACTCACTGAAGTAGCTGATACTACGTTTGATCAGAAGTTTCTTTCTGTCGAAACTGAAGGAGGGATTATCGAGAGGTACCCCATACTTGGTATTGGGATCAATAGATGATTCTATCACTTGTGGATAACCTGTGACTACAGGACAATTATAGCTGTTTAAAACGTTACTATACTCTTCTTTAGTATATCTGATCTTCGGGTAGAATATACGATCGACACCTTTCTCAACAAGGTTGATAATATGGCCATTCGTGATCTTTGCGGGGAAGCAGATATTCTCCGACATGACAGAACTATACCCTTTAGTCACCAATTCCTGTGTAGAGGGATCAGAGAGGACGACTTCGAATCCACAAGAGACGAACAGGGTGTTCCAAAAAGGAAAATCATCCCATATGTTCAGGACTCTAGGGATACCGATCTTTCCTCTGCTAGGAGTCATATCAGGAATTCCTGATCTATCAAAGAGAATTTCTCGTTTGATCTCAGGAAGATTGACCCCATTACGAGTCCCTGTAGCCTGATTGGTGAATATCTTCTCACACTTATTCCCCGTATAGAACTGTGCTTTAGACCCATCTGATTTGTTTCTCTCTGGATATGATAGTCGAACGACCTCACACCGGTTCTCACAACCCTTACAGGTAAGATTCTTCTTCTTATAAGCTGCAGCTAGATCGAGATTCTCCCAACCAATAAATGAGGAGTCACTCTTTTCGGTCTGTTTCTGATAGAGGTCTCGTGACAAGAGAGCCACACCCCAGGCGCCCATCAGCTCCGATCGGTCAGGTCTGATCACAGATCTTCCAGCGACCAGCTCCATGGCACGAAGGACCGCAGGATTCCTGAAGGTCCCTCCCTGAACGACGATATACTCACCAAGGCTCTTTGGATCTGAGATCTTCAAGACCTTATTGAGACAGTTCTTGATCACGGAATAGGCAAGACCGGCTGAGATATCACCAAGAGCTCCACCCTCTCTGAGTACCTGTTTCACTTTTGAGTTCATGAATACGGTACATCGAGTACCAAGATCATAGGGATGTTCTGCAAGACATGCAGCCTGCGCAAAGTCCTCGACCGTCGTACCCATCGATTTTGCGAAGGTCTCGATGAAGGATCCTGAACCTGAGGAGCAGGACTCATTCAATTCTATATTCTGGATGATATGGTCCTTCACCGTGATAGCCTTCATATCCTGTCCACCGATATCCATGATAAAGGATACATCAGGTTCGAAGAATCGGGCTCCACGATAATGCGCTATCGTCTCTACATAACTGTCATCTAGATTGAAGGCGAATTTGATGAGGTCCTCACCATATCCTGTCGAAGCAGTTCGAACTAGCTTGACTGAAGAACCACTATCTTTGATCTTCTGTGACAACTCCCGCAGTCCCGTCAATACGGTATCTACCGGATTCCCCTTATTCGAGGAGTAATAGGTATAGGCAAGTCTACCATCAGCATCGATCAATACGCTCTTTGTGGTCGTAGATCCTGAATCTATCCCAAGAATGACATTCTTACCATCCAGCTCCTCAAGAGCTACTTGCTTGATCTTATACCGCTCGAATCGCTTCTCCCATGCATGAAACTCATCAACATTGGCAAAGAGTTTTGGTAGTGTAGCAGCTGATGCAAGCTTGATATTCTGAGAGTCAGAGATCTTCTTGATCAGAGTACTGATCGTGAAGGAGACTCCTCGTGTCTTAGCACGAAGCGCTGCACCAGCGGCTGGGATGAACTCCGTAGTGAGTTTAGGATCTATTGTCTGTGGATCGACGACATCATCCTCGGAGAGTCCTAGCACTTCGAGGAAAGTCTCTTTGAGCATAGGTTGGAAGGTGAAGGGGCCACCGGCAAATAGGAGCTTCGGGGTGATATCCATCCCACGGGCAAGAGCACTGATGATCTGATAGGAGACAGAACGATAGATCGAAGCAGCGATATCTGCTGGTGATACATCTCGACTGATGAGATTCTGGATGTCAGTCTTAGCAAAGACCCCGCATCGTGATGCGATCGGATGACAGGTAGTATGAGTCCTCGCGACATTACTCAGTTCCCCGACCGGGACATTCAGTAGTTCAGACATCTGATCGATGAAAGCACCAGTACCACCGGCACAGTTACCATTCATCCTGATATCAGGTTTCAAGTTATCATCAAAGAAGATGATCTTCGCATCCTCTCCACCAAGGTCGACGAAGGTCCTTACTTCAGGAAGGTACTGTTTCACCACCTCTCCTGATGCGACGACCTCTTGAACGAACGGGAGTTCTGCCTTTTCGGCGACACCCATCCCAGCTGTCCCAGTGAATAGGACGGAAAGGGTATCTTCGGGTTCAATAAGATCAGAGATCTCATTGAGCATCCCGAGTAATATGGTAAAGATCTCTGCATTATGTCGTTGATAAGAGCTGGTCAGTATTTTTCCAGCTTCTGTTGTAAGAATAACTTTGGCCGTTGTAGAGCCTATATCAATACCTAAGTAGTATGTGTTCATGTGTTTCACCTCAATAATGAGTCAACTTATTCTAACGATTTTTACAGGTTCTCTCAATATGTCAAAGGAATCAATTCTTATCATTTTACACATGCATGTTATACTGCTAGGAGATGAAAGATACACATATGGTACTAATAGGTTCAACACATAAACACCTAGGGAAGACCTCCTTGGCCTGTAAATTCATACACCAGATGAAAAAAAGTCATAACATAGCGGCTGTGAAGGTCACTCCTACCAAGAAAGAGGGCTTCACCATCTCAGATATGACTCAATCTCCTGAGTTAGGTAGTGATACGGCGAGGATGAGAGTCGCTGGAGCACGACCTGTCTTCTGGATCGAGACGCATCGAGATAAGATCGGTGAAGCATTAGAAAGATTGTATGGTGAGCCCTCGATCCTCGATGCTGATATCATCATCATCGAATCAACGAGTTGTAGGTATCATATTGAGCCGGGATTATTCATTCTTCTGAGTAGTGAGCGTTCAGAGGGAAAGGTTTCAGCATCAGAACTGATACTCTTAGCTGATTATCATATTAATACCGATACGACAGATCTTGGATCTATCAGTATCAGCAAAGATTCTGATAGATTCCTTCTGGCCTTTTAGCTAACGACCTAGGAACAGATCGAAGAGATTCTCTATACCCCTCGTCTCTGCACGATAGAATTCGGTGAATCCGCATTTCGTACAGGAGATAGTATTGAATTTCTTATTCTGAACATCAAAGAACTTAGAGAGACCACCGCCTGTAGCAGCCATCTGATCTGTTTGATACCCGATATTACCACATTTAGAACATGTCCAACTATTTTCCATGCAATCCTCCATAACTTCTCTTTTCTTGTGTTTGAGTATATCACAGGTGAAAAGAGAATCAGGAGGATTTCATCAACTATTCAACTTCTCATATTGGGCATTGATGGCTTCGACAGGAGCATGTGCATAGACACGGTCTTTTACCACCAAGTTCGTGACATCCTTATCGAAGATCCTGTTGAAGAGAATATCATGTCCCATACAGAGACCGATAGTGACCGCAAGGTCTACACCTTCAGCATTGAGCTGTGAGGCTTGATTCACCGGATTACACGAAACACCTGGGAGATCACTCTTCTTATTGATAGCCTTCTGGGATACCCCGCCGACCGTACAGGAGACTCCGATAACAGGGACCTTTGCTGCCCGAAAGAGTTGTTGTACCTTCTTTGCCAGCGGTTCCATCCCATAACAATAGGCAAGACCTACTTTCTTATAGTCCATCATCTTTGCGAACTCGATGACCTCTTCTATCCGCGATAGTTCACCTGCCCTGCCTCCATCAACTAGATCAGCAGCTTTCTGAACGATCTGCTGCTGCTCATCAGCGTGGTAGGTAGCAAGACTCTTTTCAGTATCAAAGGATTCTATCCCGCAGGATACTGTGGACCTGCAGGATCTGTTCTTACATGCTAGGCAGTTCATATTATAACTGTTTCGAAATAGTGATCGCAGCGATCGTACCATCAGCAACAGCTGTCGTTATCTGTCGATAGGCTTTTGATCTTACATCTCCGACACCGTAGACACCATCAATGTTCATCTTCATCGACTCATCAGCATCAAGATAGCCCCATTGATCAAGTGAAAGATCTTCAGAGAAAGATTCAATATTAGGGAGGAAACCAACGAAGACGAAGATACCAGCTGTTTTGAGTTCTTTCGTCTCACCGGTCTTCAGATCCTCTACTACGACTCCCATATCCATAGTCCCATGCTTCTTGAACGCTCTTGGTTCATGCTCGAAGAGGATCTCGATCTTAGGATTATCAAAGGCCTCTTTCTGAGCAGCTTTATTCGCTTGAAGCTCTGCGAACTGGTGAACTATGGTTACCTTCTTCGCGAATCTAGTGATGAATAGAGATTCTTCGATCGCTGAGTTCCCACCACCGATGACTATGACCTCTTTATCATCGAAATATTTCGCATCACAAGTAGCACAATAGGAGATACCGTTACCACGATATTCGTTCTCACCGGGAAGACCCAAAGGTCTTGGCCTTGAACCAGTAGCGATGACGATGTGATTAGCCTTGATCGTCTCTACCCCGTCGATGAGGACCTGCTTCTTCTTCAAGTCTACATCAGTCACATCAACAGCAACACGAAATTCGACACCATTAGCTTTCGCCTGTTCACTCATATAGTGTGAAAGCATGAATCCAGGTTGAGCATCAATGAACCCAGGATAGTTCGAGACCTGATGAGTCGTTGCTACGTATCCTCCGGGTAGTGCAGGATCCACTAAGATCACCTTAGCATGAGCCTGTGCAAGATAGATCCCTGCAGTCAATCCAGCAGGGCCACCACCTAAGACGATGACATCACTGTTCGTCTCTACCGGAGTGATCTTCTCTTTGACTTCGACTATCTCCTCTTCTGTGAGAAGCGCATCGAGATTCTTCATCAAAGCGGTTCTTTTGATCCCACCGCTGAGTTTATCACCGACGAGTTCACCCTTCTCATAGAAGAGCACGGTAGGAGATCCTGTGATATCGAGCTCCTGTGAGAGTTCTCTGTTCCCCTGTCTGAATATCTTGACGAATGAGATATGGTTACCATAGAGCTTACTGAGTGCCTCATATTTTGATGCTAATGCCTCACAGGGAGGACATTCTGTCGAGTAGAAATCTACTACGACCCGTTCTTTGTTCAGTACTTCATTCTCGTAATCTGCTGCTTGTATTTCTTTGATCATTCCAGCCATCGTTCTCTCCTAACTATATGTTCTAGTATCTTATTCTTGTGCTAATTGTTGAAAATAGAGTGATAGCCCCATACTCAACAGTTGATTCACCGGTCTACAGTCAGAAGACTGAATACATCCGGTCCTATTCTTCGCTACTGATCCACAACCGCCACCGCAGGCTAGTTGCATCTGACAATCTTTACACTCAGGAATAGTGGTCACATCACGTTCTTCCCATTGTTCGATGATCTCATCTTTCTTCGTGACAGTCGGATAGAAGGTACCGAGTACCTCATCATCCTTTCCTACCGTTGCGGTACAGGAGTAGATCCTCCCAGATGAATCAAAGGCCCACTCTGTCTTACAGGCAGGGCAGGAGTCGAATAGAGGGTCTGGCATCTCTCCGTGCTCAAAGAGGAACTTCGAGATGGAATATGATGGGGTATGGAACTTCAAGAATTCTGGATGTTCTTTGATCATCGAGTAGAGATCCTCATAGAGGCTCACACGGTCATAGAGTTTTGACTGTTCAGATTGGCAACTGTGAAGTTCATAGTTCCTTCCAAGCTGTGTCTTGAATAGCGGATTATCACTCCAACCTCGCGCTGTTGCGAAACGCGCAAGTTCTACAAGATGGGGGAAGTTCTCTCTATCAACAACAGCCCTGAGGTTGATCGGTATTCCCGCCTCTAAGGCTGCATCGATCCCTTCGATGATCTGAGAGAAGGTACCCGAACCTCCATGGAGCATCCTTCTGTTATCATGGATCTCCTGTGGCCCATCAACGGTCACTTGAACCTCTTTGATGAAGGCACCGGAAAACAGTGGTACATAATCTTTCAAGGTATAGCCGTTAGTCACCACAGCGATCCCGAGAGATCGTTTAGTCGCCTCTTCTAATAGCTTTGCAATATTCTTCTTCGTGGGCTCATTCGAGAGAAGGGGTTCTCCTCCGAAGATCGTGATATATTTCTCTCTACCGGCAAACTCTTTGTCGACGTAGGAGAAGAAGGCATCTATGATCTCTGGTTGGTATGATAGACTCTGCTCGGTATATTCTGCCTGATAGCAATAGGAGCAGGAGAAGTTGCAGGCATAGGTAGGAACATAGAAGATCTGTACCTCATCATCATCTCTGTCATCTACAAAATCGAGATATGCCTTTTTATAGAGTCTCTTCTCCTCTTCGGGATCTACTAGGTACCCTTTTTCGATCAGGTCTACCTCGTTCTCATACTCCCCTTTCATGAAGGCTTCTGCAGTTGATGCTTCCATGATATCAGCCTGTTTTGTCAGAGGGTTGATGATGAAGTACTCTTGTGATTCTTTGAGTCTCCCAAAAAGAAGATATTTTGATTTTTCCATGAATGTCATCCTTTTTCAGTTGAAGATGGCAGGCAGTCTGACGAGCAGACTGTCTGCCTAAAAAATTAGTCGTGGCAGCCTGCTACCACTTTTGAATTCTTCGCGCAGCACTGAGCTACCGCTTTCTGTTCTGCGGGTCGTTTCTTGATAAGTGATCTCATCAATTTCCTCCTATAGACTATGAGTCTATTGCTTATGTTCATCTAGGATAGGTTTATACCCTAGGATGGTCCAACTCACTACTTCGATAGCGCCTTTCGGATAGGCATCGCTCTTTTCTAATACCTGTACATCTAAGAATCCTGCCTGTTGTAGTTGAGCGCTGTACACCTCGTTCGTAACTGAGCCTGCCCAACATTCGGCGACGGCTGCTGGATCGGTACGATACTCCTCTGGTACTGGCTGTAGGGAGAAGATATCACTCACAGTGAATCTTCCACCGGGTTTCAGGACTCTGAAGATCTCATTCCAGACATTCTGCTTATCATTGGCATGATTGATCGTACAGTTCGAGATCAGAAGATCTACCGTATCACTCTCAAGAGGGATCGTCTCGAGATCGGATTTGATGAAATCGACGTTCGTCACACCCAATCTTGCAGCCTGTCTCCCTGCCTTTGCCAGCATCCCGTCTGAGATATCGATACCAAAGACGAAACCCTGCTCCCCAACTGATTCTGCAAGTCTGAGAACATCAGTACCTCTTCCACTCCCAAGGTCCACACATACCTCATTCTTCTCTGGCTTGCTATGGTTAATAGCACCACCACAGGATAGGCAGCAACTTGCCTCCGCCAATTCCGAATACCGGATATTTATCGCATTAACCGTCTGAGTATTCATCTCTCGTTATTCTCCTACATCACTTTTAACAGAAGGGATAGTCCCTCCTGGATTATTCTTTGTTCTTCAAGGGTAAGTCCTGAACTCAATCGTCGTTCACAGGCAAGCTTCTCTTTTAATAGATCCGCAAAGCACTCATCCCCAGAAGCTGTGAGTGAGAGCTTTATCCCTCTCCGATCAACTTCATCAGGGATCACCTTGATGAATCCTCTCTCCTTCAATCGGTTGACGACTCTACTACCTCTTGAGGTTGATAATCCGATCTCTTCAGCAATCTCTTTCAAGGAGACTCCGTCGTGAATTGCGATCATACTGAGACAACTGACATCACGTGCAGACAGCTTATGAGCCTTGCCGATCTCTTCGGCAAAAGAACATCTACTTTTCAACTCTAAGATCGAATCTATCATATACTTTCCTTTTATAGTTGCTTATAGCAACTATTGTTAGTAGCAATTATATATTGATTACACATTTTGTCAAGTACTAAACAACACATGATATCGAACACTCCAGGTGTACAAGTGTTATGATACAGTAATATTTCCTGAATCTGCAATTATTGACTAGCTTAGCTCTATTATATGTGATATTGTTCATCATTCTTTAAATGTGTTATGGTGTTATGGTACAGCAGATTATTCCTATATTCCTAGTGATCTCATTTGGCTTTCTACTCACGTTCTTACGAGTGGCCTCAAAAGCATGGGTCCCGATCCTTAACAAGTTCGGTCTCTATGTTGGATTCCCGATCCTGATCTTCGTGAATATGATCGAATTGAATAAGGAACACCTTGTATCACAACTTCCCGTAGTCGGTATTACCATAGGGATCATCTGTAGCTTCATGCTTATCACCTATCTCAGCATCAGGCTCTTTCACGTACCCCTCTCGATAGGTACGCTATTCATCGTCGCGGTATTCAATGGTAACACCGGGTATCTCGGCTTCCCTCTCATTACATCGATCCTTCCAGGTAGCGAACCGACGATCGGCCTGATGGTAGCAGCCTATACCATCTCTCTCTATACGGTCGGGATCTTCTTACTTGATTCTCTTACTGGAGGGAACAGATCGCCCGCAGCACAGTTGAAGCAGATCGTTACCAGTCCATTTCTCATAGCTATCATCTGTGGAGTCATCGTCATCTATACAGGGATCAAGGTGCCGGAAACGCTGATGAGATCCTTTCATATGATCGAAGGGGCTGCAGGGCCCGTCGTCCTCATCAGTCTAGGTATCTTCATGTATCGTAAGATATCGATCAAGTCGATAATCATACCTTTTACGGTACTATTCTTAGTGAAGATGCTCCTGTTTCCAGCAGTCTTCGTACTGACGGGGACCATCTTCTCACTGGGAAAGGCTTTTCAGATTGCAACCTTAGAAGCGAGTATGCCCTCTGCGGTGAGCCTCTTCGCGCTTAGCGACCGATACCCGATGAACAAGGAGTTAGCTGCTTCGATGATAGTCATCTCTACAGTCCTATCTCCATTCTTGTTCCCTCTGATCGTATCATTGATTTCTTAGTTTTTTACTCTGAAACTATCCGATCCATATTTGCAATACATACATTATATGGTACTAATGCTGTACGAATGATAGGTGTGAGGTTTTCATGATAGCGCAGATATTACCAGTATTCCTGATAATCGTTTTTGGGTTCTTTCTCAGTATGATCAAGATAGCCCATGACTCATGGGTACCTATTCTCAATAAGTATGGTCTCTATATCGGATTCCCGATGCTGATCTTCTCGAACCTTATCGATATCGACAGAGAGGTGCTTTCACAACAGATACCTACACTAGTCACAACCATCGTTATCATCTTAGTCTTCATGCTTATAGCCTTCTTTCTCATTAAGCTCTTCTCTATACCAAAAGATATCGGGATGGTCATATTGACTGCGGGGTATTTCGGGAATATCGGATATCTTGGATTTCCCCTGATCACATCGGTATTGCCAGGTTCAGGAGCTACTATCAGTATCATAACAGCAGCCTATAGTATCAGTCTCTTCACCATGGGTATGTATCTGTTGGAAACTCTCTCAGGAGAAGAGAAGCATATATCAGAGATCCTAAAACAGATCATCAGCAGTCCATTCATCATCGCCATCATAACAGGTATGCTTGTAGTGATATTCCAGGTTCAGATCCCAGACCCACTACTGAAGACGGTGAAGATGATCGAAGCCTCTGCATCTCCGGTCGTACTGATAGGTCTCGGTATCTTCATGCACAGAAAGATATCCTTGAAGAGACTCTGGAAACCTATCGCAGCTATCTCAGGTCTCAAGATGATCATATTCCCTGTTGCCTTCATGCTCATAGCAAAGATCTTCCCACTGGGAGATTCATTCGATATAGCTATCTTAGAGGCATCTATGCCTGTTGCAATAACAGTCTTCGCTTTGAGTGACCGGTTCGATATGAATAAGGAGTTGATCATCTCTCTTGTCATCTTGACGACACTGATCACCCCTATTGTATTCCCATTTATGGTCTCTATACTCTAGAAGCTAGGAAATCGGCCACGAACCGACGAACCGAGGAGAGTCCGACCTCTTTAGGATCAAGCTCATCGAGCTTGATGAGTATGGGTTCACCCTCTTCAGGATCGTTAGACTTGAGCTCTGCCCAATTATCAACCGAACAGATATAGACGGTATCAAGGGTGTCGTAAAGAACCCCACCGTACAGATACTCATTACAGTAGGTCCTAGGATGGACCTCATAGGAGGTGATATGAAGATTGGTCTCTTCAAATACCTCTCGTTTAAGAGCAAGTTCTGATCGTTCACCGGGATCGACGAATCCTCCGGGAAGATCGAGTGTCCCCTTACCCGGGTCCCTAGCTCTCCTGATCATTAGGATCGTATTCTCATCCTTCAGGATGAGGGCCATCATACTAGCAGCAGCATTCCTGAAGAATTCGAATCCACACGTAGTACATCCGAACTGTTTCGTGATGACACGTCCAGTCGGTGATTTATCAAATTTCTTTGGTTTGAAGGTTGGAGCCCCACATACAGGACAAAACAGGAGTCTCTTAAAAGGATATTCTAAGCCATTCATTCTACTACCACCAGTTGTTCAGTTTCTTACTCATAGTATTACGATTAATCTCAATACTTCAAGAAGAATCTTTACCTGTCAATGATTGTCCTTGTACCAGTTCTACAGTACTATGAACACTATATGAGACCTTCAGATATCACAAGACGTATTACGAACATGATCGAATCTTTCGATCATACGGTCACACCCGATAAGATCGCTGAACCTTTTGGGAGTACTATAGCGGGTCTTGAACGTGACTATATCGAACTCATTAGACTCTCACAGCAGCGTGAGCGGTATAACCCCTCCTGGGCATTCTCTTTCGCCCATGAGAAACTCCAACATGAACTCTCCCACATCTTCACCACACAGGTAAAGGACGAGATCCTAGGCCATGCAGAAGCTCATAAGAATCGTGAGCGAAAAGATATCATCCTTACGAAGTTCTCTGTGATCGAACAGCATCTTACGACCAAGATCATGAAGACTGCCAACTATTCAAGGACCTTCAAGACTGCGACCTTCCTGATCTCGGCAGCTGAGATCCTACTGACTTTTCTTATCGTCATCATTGTCACGGAGGTATCACGGGCAATCAACAAGGCCGTATCGATCCCACAGATGAGTTTTATCTTCATTGGGGTATTCGGCCTGATGAGACTCTTCTTAGAAAAAGGGAAGAACCGGTTCCTCTACACCTGGAGATGGAACATGTACCTCGACACCGTCGATACCGCCTACCATGGGCTCATCACCATGACGGCAACTACCTGCATGCTTGCCTTCTACATGAAAAGAGGAACCTTCTTAGAGGATATCGATGACCTTCTTGAGAAGAGCCTGAACGAACTCTCAAGAAGACCTTCCAAAGAAGAGAAGGCAAGACGAAGAGCCTCCCATCAGGTTGCGAGAAAGAAGATGGAGACGAACGAAAGGATAAACATCCTAACCCAGCGCCTTGATACTAAGACAGTGCATGCTATCATGGGGATGAAGAGAGCAGAAACGACACTTAAGAAACCTTCAGTACCCTATAAAGCTCTATTTGGTAAGATAAAACGGTCTTTTTTTCGTAACCAATGATCCCAAGATTATCTTATATATTGTATAGTGACAAATTACTCTGAGTGGAGTATATTAATAATGTGTTTGTAATGGTTACAAACACGGAGAGGGAACCTATGAAAAAAAGTAGACTACGTATCGCCATCATCATAACAATAATAGCACTGTTAGGGGTCACCTCCTGTGAGTTCTATCCCGATAATGCTGCAGATAGAGATCTGAAGATGCTCTCCGTTGTTAATACGAATATCACATCCTTCATGAATCTGAGCGGTACCGATCAAGAAGATGATACCGATGAACGAGCATTGAATATAACACTTGCTGAAGCATCACAAATCAAAGATAACCAAACAAGATCTATCAACCCTACTGCT
>CAZLZY010000027.1:0-13292 GCA_964564075.1 uncultured Spirochaetales bacterium | reverse complement strand
CTAATAACAGCTCATTTCTCAATTGCTCAAAATTAGGGACTAGCTCAACCATGTTGACCAAAGTACCCAGATTCATACCGCTATCATCACGAGTCGTAAGCTGAGCGCCCTGTTGATAAGAGAGAGAGGTGTTTGAATCGAGAGTCTGATGGACGATGAACTGATCTGAGAGGGCTGAAGCCACCGGTTGATAATAGAGGACGGTGATCGCCTCATACTCCTGTGAACCAAGCATCATAGCTGCAGTAATCCCAATACCTACAGCAATGATAGTAATGATAATCAGCCACCACTTCTTTTGGAGTATCGTTTTAAGGATAGTCTTTATATCTATTGGTAGTGTTACCTCGGGTTGAGCTTCGTTCTGTGGGACCTGTTCAGCCATAATACCTCATTATTTATTCTTGATTCTCTTCGAATCATATCATATTTTCCATTAAATGATAAACAATTATTGAATTCACCCCATTCTAGACATATTATGAATGTTTTCTGTTTATTATTGACAACCAGTAACTAAATAATTATATAATGGATAGAGTTCTGTTAGATTCCAAGGAGGATATCTGTGAAAAACACAAAAACAGGGAATGTCATGATACTGGAAGTTGAGATACAAACCTTGAATTCTGCAAATGTGAAAGATTTTAAGAACGAGATGCAAACCTATCTAGACTCAGAAGACCAAATCTTATTAGATCTATCTCAATTGACTTTCGTTGACAGCTCTGGTCTTGGAGCCTTCCTATTCTGTTTGAAGAGACTCAACCAGAAAGGTGGACAGTTCAAACTCTGCAATATCACAAAACCTGTTCGAGTACTTTTTGAATTAGTACGGCTTCATAAGGTCATTGAAGTATTTGAATCTCGTGATGCAGCTTTAGAGGTTTTCTAAAAATAATCTCATATGTTTTAACATTTCATAATCACTATGCTATAATACCTCTATGAAAAAATCAGTTAGTCTTTTTGTTTTTATTGATGCATTGGGGTGGGAAATACTCAAAGAATCTGAGTTTCTTGAAGATATTCTTATACAGAAATCCCCAATAGGAACCATCTTCGGGTATAGTGCGACTTGTGATCCCACGATCCTGACAGGTCTCCTCCCTAGAGATCATGATCATTTTTCTTTCTATGCCTATGATCCTGAACACTCACCGTTCAGAAGAAATCTATTCATTCAGCTTATGAGATTGGTACCTAAAGCTCTTTCTAGCAGAAACCGAGTCAGGAATGTCGCTGGAAGGATCATTAAGCGTGGACTTGATTATACAGGATATTTCAATATTTATAATATGCCATTCAAGCTGCTCCCATTATTCGATTACACAGAGAAAAGAGATCTCTACCAGCCTGATGGGATCAATAGTGGTGCAAAGACCATCATGGACTATCTCAGAGATGAGAAGATCCCCTTCTCCCAGTCAAACTGGAGATCTCCAGAGGTTGAGAATCTTGAGACCCTTTCAAACGCACTCAAGGATCCTGAGAAAGATCTCAGCTTTGCTTATCTTTATATGGCAGCAATGGATGCGACACTGCATCAGTTTGGGTTCCCGAATCAGGAAGTGACCTATAAGATCGCATGGTATGATGCTCAACTAAGAGAATTGATCGCAACAGCACAAGCAGAATATGAGGATGTACGGCTATTTGTCTTCTCTGACCATGGGATGACAAATATCCATGACACCTGTGACCTACGATCAACCATCGAGAAGACAGGGTTGAAGTTCGGTAAGGATTATGCTGCGGTATATGATTCAACTATGGCAAGATTCTGGTTCTTATCAGAGGGATCAGAAGAGATCCTCCGAAAAGCACTATCGACCATATCTGTAGGCCGAGTCCTTGAAGAGAAAGAGTTATCTGAATGGGGAGCTGATTTCCCGAACAACCGATATGGTGATCTGATATTCTTGCTCGATGCAGGGGTATTACTCGTACCGAGTCATATGGGGGAGAGATCTCTTGAAGGTATGCATGGATATGATCCTATGGATAAGGATTCTGTCGCCTCGTTCTCTACGAACACCGATCTCAAGAATCTCCCTGTACGGTTAGAGAACCTCTATGATCTGATGAAAGATGAGGCTGACAAGAATGTCAGCTTGAATTCGGAGGAATGATGGACCAGAAAAAAACTGCAGTGATCATGCGCTCTCATAATGATATGCCGCTCATCGCAGAAACATTGAAGATGCTCTCAAAACAGAGTCACCCCTTTCACTTGATTGCTCTAGATAATGAATCAAGCGATGGGACTGTAGAAGAGATCCGTAAATATACTGATGATATCATCACGATACCGTCAGGGACCTATGTACCCGGACCAGTACTGAACCGGGGAATAGAAGCTGCAAAAGATCATGCTAGATTCATTGTCTTCCTCAATTCGGATTGCACTCCTGAGAATGAGTTCTGGCTCGAGGAGTTGCTAAAAGGTTTCCAGGAAGAGAAGATCGCAGCAGTGTTTGGTAGACAGATGCCAAGAGAGGACTGTAAACCCCTCTTCGCAAAGGATACCGATGACACCTATGGGGATGGAGAGAAGCAACAATATTGGAAACACTGTTTCTCGATGGCCTCTTCTGCTATCGATCGTACCTGCTGGGAAGAAGCCCCTTTTAGAGAGGATATCCAATATTCTGAAGATATTGACTGGACCTGGAGAGCACGACAGAGAGGATGGAAGATCCAGTATGTCAAAGACTCTAAAGTCTATCACTCACATAACTATTCCTGGAAAGCCTTCAGAAGACGTCACTATGGTGAAGGAAAAGCAGAAGCTGCTATCTTCTCTTGGGATCGTTGGGAAAGGACCTTTCTTAGGTATTCACTACTACCCTACCTCAGACAGATCCTTTCTGATTGGAAGTTTGGTTTACGAGAGAAAAGTCTTACGGTACTATTTCATTCACCAGCGATCAGATTGGCACAGCTCATGGGTAGAAGAAAGGGATTCAATGAAGGGATCCTCGAAATAAAAGGGAAGGACTGATCTATGAATTGGTATACTCGAAAAGGTTCACAATCCTTCAATGCTCAGGTCGATACGTTATTGACTCAGATGAGTGATGAGGTAGCTTCTGCTGTTGGAGATGGTTTCGTAGCCCTTATCCTCGGTGGAGGCTATGGTAGAGAAGAGGGAGCTTGTGTATTACGATTGGAAAAAGAGTCTCTATACAATGACCTTGATCTGTTCCTTATCACATCGAGCCCCTATCGGCTGAGTGATGAGGTAGGCGCAGTCCAAAAGAAATATGAACATCTATTGGGGATCGATGTCGATATCGGAGCTCCTTTGACCATACAGGATATTGAGCAACTACCAACTCAGTTGATGTGGCATGATCTTCTCAATGGACACCTTGTCCTAAAAGGACCAAAGGATAGTATCACAGCTCATAGGCCTGCTCCTATGAATGATAGATGTCCTCAGGTAGAATCTATACGATTATCCTTAAATAGGGGTTCTGGGCTACTACAAGCTATCATAGCTTCAGAAAGTGAAAACCCTCTCTCAGATCCAGACTTCATACGAAGGAACTACTTCAAGACTGCTCTTGCCTTCGGTGATTGCCTATGTATCACTCATAAGGTCTATACAGTGAATCTTCCTGAGAGATTGAATCGATTGAACTCGCTCAAAGATATCCTACCAGAACAGTTCAAACAGACAGTTCCAGGACTCTATGCAGATGCGATCGATTTCAAACAGTCTCCTGATACATTTGACAGGAATCAGACGGATAACAAGGTTTTAAAAGCTGCTGCACGACTCTGGTGCGATCTGTTTCTCTATGGTGAGGAGATTCGTACTGAGAGGACTTTTGCAGATACAGCTGCATATCAGAAAGCTGATTTCATCCGTGAACCTGAACAACATAGGGGAAAGAACCTGATTAGGAATATCGTGAAGAACCTACAGATAAAGAGAGTCTCCTTTCGATATCCAAGAGAACGACTTTATGGAGAATTACTTGATCTATTGAATGCTCCTAATCCTAAAGATACCCAATGGCTCAGAAGGTCGAATGAATTCCTGAACCTTTGGAATACCTATAACTAGAGCTACATCCTATTTCGATCGACGAACAGTCTGACAATATACTTACCAACAAGTTTGATATTGTAGAGAAGTGTATCATTCACACTATAGAAGATATCTGATGCATACAGCATCTCCTCTTCCTGTTTGTTCCGATAGAGGATCTCTGATTCTGAGATCAATCCCAGAGAAGAAGCAAGATAAAGCTCTTTCCACTCATCATTCATATGAGATACTTCTTCAAGTGATCTTGGCTGAAGTCCACAGAATCGCATCTTCCCAGTGATGATACTGGAAAGTCCCGGAATCAGAACGAAGAGGAGATGCTTGATGAGTCGCCCTTCCAACTCTCTTCTGTTCTTATACCTACGAATCACCATAGTCTCATAATTATCATCCTGACGCATCTTCTGAGGAAGTTTTACCACTTCGATCTTCTTAAAACCTACACCATGTTTAATGAGATGAGCTAAGGTCAAAACGACATGAATAGGAAGACATAGGATATACAGTAGTAATGCAACGAACTTCGAGAATAGTGGGACTCTTTTTGAATCTGATGATTCGATGTGTGAGAGAAAGATCTCATCAGTTGCGTTATAGATCGTATTGACCTCTGTATTGAAGATCTGATTCTTATGTATGACAGATCTCTTGATATCAAGTTGTTTACCAACATATCCATGATCACAGATGACCGATTCAGTGATGAAGGAATTCTCATCGATCACACACCCCTTTCCGATCTCAACATAGGGGCCAATACTGTTATGGTCACCTATCTGGGTCTGTTCATTGATATATACAGGGGGAACGATCGTTGTGGTCTTTGGAAGTTTTACTCCAGGACCTAGCCAGAAACCATTTCGACGTTCATGACCTATGACTATCAACCCCTTGAACTGCTTATCTAATGCGCACTTCATAGATTCTATATACTCACTCCCATTCCTGACTGCTAAGAATAATGTCGGTTCTTTATGAGCGAGAGGAGATTCTGGCTGAGCAGATATAAGATCGAACTTGGAGATCCTTCCCTTCTTCACGACAGCCCATTGGAGACAATTACCATCTGTATCAGTGAAACCTATCTCTTCCTCTTGTCCTAATAACTCTTTTGTTATCATAGGGAGCACTAAACCATTCCCAAAAAGGACGATCTCATCAGCTGAAGCATAATCTGCTCTTCCGATCCTTGGGAGTAGGTCTTTCTGTTCTTTTATCAGGAAGTAGGTGACCTCTAAGCCCCATCGTTCTCCATCCCCGATCAGATTTTCGACCTCTTGTGCATGGTCGAATAGATAGACATATAACTGTTTCACACCAAGTTTTTCGATATATTCTATCGAATGCTGGAGAAACGGCTTTCCCTGAATCGGTAATAGGAAACAGGGCATATGTAGAGGATCCTGAGTACTGGGGATCTGCGGGATTCGTGTCATATCAAGGATTGCTTTCATGTGATTACTGCCTCTTACTCTTTTTTACTGCTTGTTTCACTCGATGGGTGAACACGATGTTTCCCACTATATATCTTTTCCACATTCTTCTTGGTTCTTTCAACAGTCGCCATACCCATTCGATACCAAGCTTTCGCATCCACATAGGTGCACGTAAGATATTTCCAGAGAAGAAATCAAAGAGTCCGCCAACTCCCAAGGTAGCAGATACCGGTAGCTCTTTCAGATTCTGATGAATCCACTTCTCTTGTCTCGGTACTCCCATAGCAACCAGTAGCAGGTCTGCTTCACTCTTCTCGATCTCAGAGATCAATGAAGGGATATCCTCCGGATTGAAGAAGCCATCATGAACTCCACTGATTATATCGGGGGCGATCTCTGAATGGACCCATTCCCCAACTCGCTGAGCTGTACCAGGAGCTGCCCCGAGCAAGAAGATCTTGAACCCTTCATCTTTACATCTGCGACACAGAAGGGGGAACATATCGGTACCATTCACATTATCTATGATCTTGGTCCCGAACATATCACCAGCCATCCTGATACCACTTCCATCCGCAAAGACCGCATCACTACCTAAAAGGATCTGTTTATATTCCATATCAGTATATGAGACATTGATACAATGAGCATTCACGAAGTTCAGCTCACTTGTCCTCTCTTTATCTTTGATAGAGGTGATGATCTTGTCCAGGGCCTGATCCATAGTCACATTATCTATCGGGATATCAAGGAGTGAGAATCTAGTCAGTTCATTCATACTAGTATGCCCCTCTTCCAGTTAACACTGCAGGGATCGTCAAGAATAGGAGCTTTATATCTAGCCAGATACTATGGCTCTCAATATAAAGCACATCGAGTTTTACTTGATCCTCGAATCCGATATCTGCTCTTCCACTTACCTGCCAGATACCGGTAAGACCAGGAATGACTTCGAGTCGTCGTCTATCTTCCTGGGTATACAGCGCCACTTCTCGAGGTAGTGGTGGTCTTGGTCCCACGAGAGACATATCACCCTTGATAACGCACCAGAGCTGTGGTAATTCATCGATACTGAATCTTCTGATGAATCTTCCAATAGCAGTGACACGAGGGTCTTTCTTCATCTTGAAGGTGATATCTCCTTCTCGTTCACTCTGCTGTAGGAGTTGATCCTTCATCTTATCGGCGTTCACTACCATTGACCTGAATTTCGGAAAACTAAAGATCCTTCCCTGTTTTCCAACTCGTTGTTGATAATAGAAGACCTTTCCACCATCAGTGAATCTTATGATCAGACCGACTATCAAGAATAATGGCGAGAGAAGGATCAGTGCCATCATCGTAGCAAAAATATCCATCAATCGTTTAAGGAAGAGCGTACTTCGAACGACGCCCCTCCAAAGAACCCGCTTGAAGGCGTAGGATCGTTTTACTTTCCCACCTTTGGTAAAACGAGCTATCATCTCATCAACCTGTTCTCCCTGAACCTTCTCTTCTTTGACAGATTCTGAATGATGTATTTGGATATCAGCTGATTTTTTCTGTGGTAACACATAGGTAGCAAGCTGATCTTCAAAGGAGGACGAAGCATCTTCTATAGAAGATCTAGTCTCCTTCTCATCAGAGCCACCTGATTCAAGACTCTGTAACATGAAAAGAGACCTTTCTACTTCTAAGATGGCAAGATCCAATGGATCTGTATCAATATAGAGATCAATTTGCTGAGCCTGATCTTTTGGGATGAGCTGAGCTGCAACAGTACCATAGAATAGAGCTGCTTTCCCATCAGAGAGCTGTGATACAGCTTCACCAACCTTCTCTACATCATATGATCTTATATCATATATATCAGCATTAGGGTTTTTGAGAAACGTATCAATAGGAATAGGTTCTAGTAGCTTCTTTCCCACTAGATCGCTGATAGCAAGAGAGAATTCCCCGATACGAGCTGGAGAAGCTCCAGATAGTGTTATTATCCATCTACTCATAGTTATCTACTCCCAGCCATGGTTTTTTTGAATACATCGATAGTTGTAGAGACTGTCTTCTCCCAAGAGAACTCAGAAGACCATTTCAGGCTCTTCTCGATCAAAGCTTCTCTTGATTCTTCTGAGTCTAAGACCTCTTGGATCGCATCAGCCATCTGTTTGATATCTAGAGGATCGAACGTAGGAGTGTGTGGTCCACTTACTTCAGGAAGAGAGGCGGCATTCGATGAGATGACCGCAGTACCACAGGCCATTGCTTCCAGTACAGGAAGGCCGAAACCTTCGAACAGAGAAGGAAGAACGAACAGATCTGCTCCTCGATAGAAATCAGCCACATCCTCTGCATCGATGAACCCGGGGAAGAAGATATCCTCAGGGTAGACCGACTCTTTTGCTACAGCGAAGATCTCATCAGATCGTTCCTTAGCAGGTCCTGGAAGAACGAGAGATATCTTCTTACCAGTCCTATTCCTATATTCTTCAAAGGCTTTGATAAGGTTCACATGATTCTTCCCAGGATGTTCCAAACGTGAGATATACAACATATAGGGAGTAGTGAAAGCATATTTCTCTGCAACACCCTTTTGAGCCTTCAGGTGGTCATCGGGAAAGAATCGCAGTGCATCCGCCGCGAGATGGATCACATTCACGCGATCCTCAGGGACTTTTGCGAACCTGACGATATCATTCTTTGAGAAGTGGCTTACTGTTATGATCGAATTCAACTTCCTAGTAAGTCGTGGTAACATCTGTCTGTTGAAGAATGCATGTTTGAAATCATACTTCTCAGGGAGATGGAGAGAAGCTAGATCATGGACTGTTCCAACTGTTGGACAGGGAGCATTCCCTGTCAGCCTTCTATTTGCTGCAGGAAGGAACAATAGGTCATATCCTCTCTCTTTACAGATCCCAGGGAGTTTCCGTTGATTCCAAAAATAGTTCTTTATAGGAGAGCCGTCGGCTCCCTCTACCTGATAGAACTTGATATTCTTCGTTCCCTTCAAATAATAATCTGCATCTGATTGAGGCCCTATCAGTTCAAATGAGAATTCGCTGAGCTTATCAAATCTCTGGATCAGCTCGTACATATAACTTCCGATTCCCGATTTTCCACCATCAGTACCAAAACTTGTTATTCCAACCTTATACATCTACTTCACCTCTCCCTTTAATATCTTCTCTAACTCTTCCATATACCGGATAAAGGAGAATTTCTGTTTCACTTGTCTCTCTGCCTCATCACCCATCTTTCTGACAAGATCAATATCAGCTGTCAGTTTATTGATGCATCGTGCGAATTCAGCAGTATCAGCTTCCGGTACAAGAAAACCCGTGCTGCCATCTTCAAGCCAGTCAGGTATTCCCCCGACCTCAAAAGCAACGACAGGTCGTCTTCGAAGCATCGCTTCGAGACCGACCATCCCAAAGGGTTCTGGCCAACGGGAAGGAACGACAGTGACCATAGCACGGTCATATATCTCAATGAGCTCATGAGGGTCTATCCAACCATGGATCTTCACTCTACCACTCAATGCAGGATTATCACTGATCAGCTGCTGTAACATGCCAAGATCATTTCCTTGGCCGACTATATCAAGAGATACCCGCTCATCTACCTGTGCAAAAGCATCAAGCAATAGATCGACACCCTTACCACGAATCAACTGTCCCACATACAGGACCCGTTTAGTAGCTTTTGCCTCAGTACTAACGACATCACCAAATTTCACAGAGGGTGCTAGTTGGCGGATCATAGCTTCCCTGAACCCATTGATGATCAATTGCTCCTTCATATAGGTGCTACCGACGATGAGCGTATGTAATCTATTATTGAGGCGCATCTGTCTGAGCTTCTTCTCTATAGAAGTCAGGCCAAGCTTTCCACTAGCTTTTCTTTCTAAGAATGCAAGATCAGCATAACAGATAGCTCCTGCTGCGTGGTGACAGATCTTTCGATTATGAAAGAAATACTTATGCCTTCTTGGACAGTAGAGATCATGATCATGAACCATCCGTACGATACGTATCGTATCAGTGAAGGGGAGTAATGGTGTGATATCAGAGAACTTATGGAGATAGATCACATCCGGTGCTAGCTCAGTGATACAATCCGCAACACTCTTCCCCTCTTCAGTCGAGTCAATCGATGCACAGACCTCACTAAAATGAGGCAGGCCTCGATCTGAGTACTTAGTGCAGTATAGATGACATTGGTGTCCCAACTCGGTCAGACCTCGGATCGAGAGTAGGATGTTCTGTTCTACTCCGCCCCATAATCCACCGATCTCATTTACGAATAGTATCTTCATTTACTTCCTCATAGATCTTGACAAGTGAATCTGTGATCATATCCCAACTGTATTTTGTGGTTGCTTCCAGAAATCCTGCTTCCGCATAGGCTTTACTGCTATCCTTCTCTAAAGCTAGTGTGAGGATCGCATCCTTCATACTGCCGGAGAATCTTGCAGGAGCTTCGGGATCAAATAATAATCCACTCTTCTCATGTTCGATGATAAAAGGTAGTCCACCTCTCTTGGAAGCAGCTACTGGTAGACCTGCCGCCCAGGCTTCAAGTACCACCATACCAAAGGGTTCATGCAAGGAGGGAAGAACGAAACTATCCGCAGCTTTATAGGCATTGATCAGGTCCTTACTATCGTAGGGCAATCCTGGGATTATAGTGATATGGTCTTCTAGTTTCTGAAGAGCTATCTCTTTGAGAACCTCTTCATGATACTTTTGATTCGTCACATTCCCAATAAATAGCAGGTGAACATCGGGAGCCTTAGCTAAGATATCAGGTAACTGTCTTACGAGAGCAAGCTGATTCTTCTGAGGATCTATCCTAGCAACGGTCAATATGAGAAATCTATCTTCGGGGATCTTGTAGAGTTTTCTGAACCATGGGCCATCGCCGGAAGCGAACTTCTCAAGATCGACACCATTTGGTAGGTATACGACTTTCTTGTTTGGATAGGATCTAGAGATAGCGGTATATTCATCTCTTCCCACACAGATGATCGCTGCTGCATCATCGAGGACCTTACGGGACCCATAGAGGAAGCCTAGCAATTTACCCCATTCGAAACTACCTCTTGTAGGTTCAGTCCACGTCGAGACCTCTCCTTTTGGGACAGTGAGTTTTCCACCATGTAGAGAGATCACATAGGGTATCCCCCTCTTTCGTGCAATATATCTTCCGATACTTCCTAATCTTTTTCCGGTATTAAGATGGATGATATCAATATCTTTCTCTTTGCGTAGTGCTCTCAGTAATGAGAATGAAAAAAGATTCCCGGCTTTTTTATCAAGCTGGAACTTTTCATCACTACTCAATCCTAGGTAGGGATAAAAATATGGGAACCTTCTAATATGGATACCTTTATATTCCTCATCCTGTACATCACAAAGGGCCGTTGTTGTCATGATCTCTGAAGTAAAGCCCCTAGCATTCAATCGTAATGAAGTTTCGGTCACAAAGGTCTCTGAACCACCCCACTCATCTATGACGAATCTTCTTGGAATCTGTATTATCTTCATACTCTCCCTCTCTTTCAACTTTAGTATAGACTATTCACTAATCGGGAGCAATTAGAAATATTTTTTGGTTCGTTTACTTCTCCTAAAATAGGGTTATTAGAGTGATTTAGTAAAAAGGGTTTGACATAGCTACTAAAATAGACAAAGATTATGAACAAGAGATGAGTAAGTAGGTGAAATGTAGGAATATTGGAGAAGCATATGAATTTAGACATTATCGCCATTGTACATGACAGAGAGATCAATAATGAGCTTATAAGATTGTTCGATAAACTTGGTCTTGCAATCACCACAGCAGAGACGAGCACAAAAGGCTTGCAGTTGATCTCTGAGAACTCATTTGACCTTATCATCATGTATACTGATTTTATCGGAGATTATGATTGTGATAAGATGTTCAAGATCATCAGTGAGGAGACAACTTTCCCTCCGATCATTGCCCTGTTAGATACAGCTTGCGAGTATCGGACGTGTAAGCATGTTGTTTCATCGATCATTCTTAAAGAAAATAGTAACTATATACAACAAATAGAGGGTGTTATTTTGGAAATTGAAAAGACAAAGATCGCCGCAACTCAAACACCTCAAGAAAATTTTACCAGCCAGTTGTTTGATAGTGTACCAATAGGTCTCTATCGAATCGACCCTGAAGGCAATTTCATTGATGCGAATAACTCGCTTGTAGATATCTCAGGAGCACCAGCGAGAGACACCTTATTGATGGATAACTACTTCTCATTCTTTCATCATCCGGAAGATAAAGAGAACTGGTTTGAGATCATGGACCGAGACAATGAGATTCGAGGTCTGGTAACTGAGTTCGAATGCTATACCGGTGAGACCATATGGGTGCGAGATAGTGCACGACCAGTCTATAATCGTGAGGGGAAAGTACTTTTCTATGACGGAGCGATCGAAAATGTCACTCTGCAGAAACAGAATGATGAAAAACTCACCTTTCTTGCTACACACGATATTCTCACAGGACTTCCAAACAGGAACTTCTTCCATGACCAGGCTGCTCTATCAATCTCACAGGCTCGTTACAACGGGGACCTTCTAGCCTTCATGGTATTCGATCTAGACTATTTTAACCGGATCAATGAGACCTTCGGTACTCAGGTCGGTGATAAACTCCTGCAAGAGACTGCATTGAGAGTAAGGACCCAATTACGAAAGAGCGATCTAGTCTCACGACTAGAATCAGATAAGTTCCTCCTGCTGATCAGCAGCATCAGAGGAAGAAGAGATGCTCTTTCTGTAGCAGAGAAGATCTCACATGCTTTCAAGGAGCCATATATCATCGATGACAATGAGATCCCTATCTCTGCTAGTATCGGGATCTCCTTCTACCCTGAACATGGTGAAGAGGTCAGTACGCTTATCAAGAAAGCAGAGATAGCTGTCTATTCTGTGAAGAACACACAACCTGGTGGATACCAGATCTTCTCTGAGACTCTCCAGGTTACACCATTCATCAAAAAGAGTAGATAGTGCTTTCAAGACACCCCGTTGCTTTAGGTACTTGGGCATTCGGGGATCAGAGATACTGGAAAGACCAATCACACACTGAATCCATTCGTACATTCAAAAAAGCTCTATCAAGCGGTATCAATCATATTGATACCGCTTACAGCTATGGTAATGGTCGATCTGAACAACTCATCGGTCAACAACTGAACAAGATGAAGGGCCATATCGATCGATCTGATCTTATTCTTGCTACAAAGATAAACACCTTTGACCCGCTTGCCGTTCGAAGAAGAGTCCTAGAGAGTGCTGAACGGCTGCAAAGTGATTATATTGATATCGTATATCTCCATTGGCCGAAGACTGATGTAGATATCATACCGATCTACGAAGAGCTTCAACTCTTGAAAGAGTCCGGTATCATCCGTCACATCGGTGCGACTAATCTTCCCTTCTCTTTATTGAGAACCTTACACCAGAGGGTTCCTATCGACATATTCCAGAGTGCATATTCACTTCTTTGGAGAGTACCTGAAAGTGAGATCTTCCCCTTCTGCAGGGAACAGGGAATCACCCTAGCCGCCTATAGCCCCTTAGCTCAGGGACTCCTCGCTGGTAGAGATAGGGACTCTTTCTCCTCTGATGATATGAGAAGAAGGCTCACCTTCTTGAATCAAAAGTATATTAGGCAGACACAACTGATCATACATACACTCAGGGAGATCTCGATGAGAACTCATAGGAGTATGGCTCAGACAGCCTTAGATTGGATAGCTCGGACTCATGAAGTGGATACGA
>CAZLZY010000026.1:0-13302 GCA_964564075.1 uncultured Spirochaetales bacterium | reverse complement strand
ATTCGATCGGACCCACTTTCAGACATGAGATGTATGCACAATACAAGGCTAATAGGGAGAAGACCCCTGACGACCTTCGTTCTCAGATTCCTCTTATCGAAGAGATCCTCAAAGCAGCATCCATACCAGTCATCAGGAAGAATGGTCTTGAGGCTGATGATCTCATCGCTACTCTAGCTAGAGATTCAGAGAAGAAGGGGCTTCAGAGTGTCATAGTCTCTGGGGATAAAGACCTTCTTCAGCTTGTAGGGGAGTCTATCTCTGCGATCAGACCTGCTAAAGGAGAACTTCTCCATTATGATCGGGATACGGTAATGGAGAAGTTCGGGGTATGGCCTGAACAGATAGTAGATTACCTCTCTCTCATAGGTGATTCTGCTGATAATGTACCGGGAGTCAGGGGGATCGGACCCAAGGGTGCAGTAAAACTCCTGACTACCTATCAGACACTTGAGGGGATATATGATCATGTCGAAGAGACTACTCCCTCAGTGAAGAAGAAGTTACTTGAGAATAAGGAGACTGCTTTCTTGAGTAAGCGGCTCGTCGTACTTGATGACGGTGCTGAGATCAATTGTGATATTGAGAGTTTCTCTCTCTCCTGTTTTGATTATACTCAGATGGTTCCCTACTTTCAGAAGATAGGATCCAAGAATCTGGTCACTCTCGCCGGTGGCGATAAGAGTGATGTCAGTGATATCAATAGGACAAAGAAGTCCTTTGAAGTCAAAGCGATCTCTGGTCCTGGAAAGCTTCATACGATCACTGATCTAGATACATTGAAAGATATCGTAGCACAGGCTCATAAGAGCAGATGTCTTGCCTTTGATATAGAGACCAATGATATTGATAAGATGATCGCAGTCCCCGTAGGTTTCTCTATCAGTTTCACTGAGAAAGAGGCCTACTATATACCGCTTATCGCAGGGAATGCAGAGGTGCTTGAGGCTGATAGTGTCAGAGAGATACTCAGGCCTTTGTTAGAAGACCCGAAAGTCGCTGTGATAGGACAGAATATCAAATATGATTTCACCGTATTACGTCGGTGGGGTATCACTATAGCTAATCTCTATTTTGATACGATGATAGCTGCCTGGCTGCTAGATTCAACTGAGAATACCTATAATATGGATCGGCTTGCAGAATCCTATCTGAAATATAAGACGACCAAGTTCAAAGATATCGTTCCCAAAGGTTCCTTGTTCCCTGAGATCGATCTCTCGACAGCATCTGAGTATGCTGCTGAGGATGCCGATATCACCTATAGGCTCTATGTGGTCTTCAATGAGGCTCTACAGAAGAGAGGGCTTGATAAGCTCTTCTTCGAGATGGAGATGCCGGTTCTTCGTATCATCGCAGATATGGAGTTCCAGGGGATGTATCTGCTACCCGACTATCTGATCTCCTATGGTAAAGAGCTTGAAGAACGGATACAGGTCCTAGAAGATAGAGTTTATGAAGAGTGCGGGAAAGTCTTCAATATGAAGTCACCTAAACAGCTCCAGGTGATCCTCTTCGAAGATAGAGGATTGACTCCGATGAAGAAGACGAAGACCGGATTCTCCACTGATACTTCAGTCCTTGAGGAACTTGCAAAAGTGGACGTGATACCACAATGGATACTTGAACATCGTGGTCTTGTAAAACTGAAGAACACCTATATCGATTCTCTTCCCAGTATGATAAATTCGCAGACTCATAGGATCCATACCAGCCTGCTTCAGACCGGTACCGCAACTGGAAGATTATCGAGTAAGAGCCCAAATTTGCAGAATATCCCGATACGAAGTGAAGATGGAAGAAGGATTCGACGAGCCTTCCTCCCTGAAGAGGGGTATACCTTCATGTCTGCAGACTATTCACAGATAGAGCTCGTCGTACTGGCCCATTTCGCTGATGATCCGGGATTGAAGGAGGCCTTCACCTCTGGGAGTGATGTCCATCGGTATACCGGGTCTCTCATCTTCGAAGTGCCTCAGGAAGAGGTCACAGATGAGCAGAGAAGAATTGCTAAGACGATCAATTTCGGTGTGATGTACGGGATGTCTGCCTTCAGGTTATCGAGAGAACTCGATATCCCGAGAAAGGCGGCAGCTGAATTCATCCAAGCCTATTTTATCAGATATTCAGGGATCAAGAAGTTCATAGACTCTATCGTACAGGAGGCTGAGAGCGCAGGGAAGGTGAAGACTCTTTTCGGACATGAGAGGACTATCCTTGCGATCAATAGTAAGAACAAGACTGAGAAGGCTGGAGCTGAGAGGATCGCAGTAAATACACCGATCCAAGGAACAGCAGCCGATATCATGAAGAGTGCTATGATAGCAGTAGCTAGGGAGATGAGCAAGAGAGAGCTAAGATCGAGAATGATCCTTCAAGTACATGATGAGCTCATCTTCGAAGTCCCCGAAGATGAGATAGCTATCATGGAGAATCTCGTACGTGAGCAGATGGAGCAGGTCGTTACCTTGCTTGTCCCATTACGGGTAAGCATCGAGACTGGTGCGAGCTGGGGAGAGATGCATTAATGGTAATTGGATTGACAGGGAAGTTCTGTACAGGGAAGAACCGTATCGGTAGTATCATGGAAACTCATGGGTGGGATGTGATAGAAGTGGACCATCTTGGACATGGTGCTCTGATCAACGCGAGGGGGTCCTTAGTTGACTTTTTCGGGGATTCCATCCTATCTGAAGATGGGACCATAAGTAGAAAGAAGTTAGGGGATTTAGTTTTTGATTCCCCTGCTAAACTAGCATTCCTTGAATCAGTCTTACACCCTGTAATGAAAACCATGTGCCATGATCTTATCAAGGACCGCGATAAGAAAACGTATCCCTGCGGTACCGTGTTGAATGCTGCGATACTTCATAAGATGGGCCTGAATAGCGTCTGTGATTCGATTTTGTATGTAAAAGCCTCAGTATTCTTACGTTTTTTTCGTGCAAAGAGTACAAGAGCTATGACAACACTTGATTTCTTACGTAGAGAGAGGGTACAACATAACATAACACCTGAATATTTTTTTGATGTTATACCCTTGTATGTTATAATGAACAACCATGGAGATACCGCTATAAAGCGTCAATTAGAATCATATTATAAAAGTATCGGTTTACCACTAGGAGATGAGGATGGCAAAGAGTAAGTTTAGCATTTTTCTACTGATTATCACATTTATATTTGCAGCAGCAGGTGGAGGAGCATTGGCTTACTTTACTACAACTGAGGCAGAACCAGAGACTGCTGAAGTCGTTGCAGCCCAACCTGAAAAACCTGAACCAGTAGTGAAAGAGGCTGTTGTCGAGAAGGCAGTCGCTGAGACTCCCGTTGTGGTTGATGCCACCTTAGAGACTGAACCAGAAGAACAACAAGATCCTGAGACTGAAGCTGAACCAGAAGAGACTGCAAAGTCAGAGTATCCCGAGACTGATGTCCAATATTGGGTAGTTCTTGGATCTAATGAGTCTCTTGAAGAGTCGAATATGTTAGTAGATAAATTACAGGATTCCGGGTTTGTCACATCTGTCGGTGAGGAACGTGGAATGTATGAGGTTCGTATGGGACCCTATATAGATTTTGCTGAAGGTGAGGCTATTGCTGCCAGTATGAGTCAAGTCGATATCATCACAGATGAGGTAGAGGTCAGAATAGAGTTGAAAAGATAGCTCTCTTATCTAAGTGATGAATAGGGATCAGCTCACTAGTGAACTGATCCCTTGATTATTGCTACTCACCTAGAACCAA
This sequence comes from uncultured Spirochaetales bacterium, assembly GCA_964564075.1. Classification (GTDB taxonomy): domain Bacteria; phylum Spirochaetota; class Spirochaetia; order CAKZLE01; family CAKZLE01; genus CAKZLE01. The sequence goes on along the minus strand of CAZLZY010000026.1, from coordinate 9,555 downwards.
TGTTTTGATAATCTTCTTATAGGACTGTTTACTTTGACTAACAGGAATGGTGCTTCACCACATCGTGCGATCCTTTCTGAAGTAGAGGGTCGCCCTAATTGGTGCATATGAGACTGTGTTGTCTCTAGAATCTCTTTTCCATCCACCGGATATCACGATAGGCTCCCTGTTTATATCCTGATTCTGTGAAATAGCCGACATCAACGAACCCAAACTTCTTATGTAGTCTGACTGAAGATTCATTCGGAACAGTAATGCACGCATAGGCTCTATGAATCTCCTCTTTCTCGAGTGCTATGAATAGTTCTTGATATAATCGATACCCGAGACCTCTTCCATAGTTATCGGGCTCGATATAGATGCTTGTCTCGACTGAGCTGTCATAGGCTGCCTTCATACGGAAGTGGCTACTAGAACTATACCCCAAGATCTTCTTGGTCTTATTATCTTCAGCAACAAGGATCTTATGGCGGCTTGTCCGATCATGCTCTTCGATCCAGGTGATTCGATTCTCTCTACTCATCGGGCTTAGATCGAATGTGGCCATGGAATTCTTGATATAGTAGTTATAGATGATGGCTAGCTGCCCTGCATCCTCTTTTTGTGCAAATCGTATTAAATAATCCATAACACTATGAGGCTCTCATCTTATAAGTCCCCATGACCTCCTTTCTAGATCGATACACTTCATCAAGAGTATACGTATGAGTTCATACAGTTTGGCATTCTAGCATGTGAAGAAAGGGTTTTCAATGTCAGAACGAGAGGGTCACCTTCGGCATTGATCCTGTCGGTATCTGAGATATCCGATCGTAACCAGAGACCCTAGGGTAAGGGTGATCGTTGAAAAGAGGGGGGCAGGTTGAGAATCGACTAGGAGTGCTGGGGAACCTAGGACGGTACCCTCATAGTTAACTAGAATGACTGAGAAGAGATTATTCACTGTATGGATGATGATCGGTAATAAGAAACTCTTATCTACCAAGGCTATCGCCATCATGAATGACCCGAAGAGAAAATAGTAGAGGTAGATGAACGGGTCAGCTCCGAGAGTTTGGATCTCTGGATTCAACAGATGGACTGAAAGGAATATGACTCCTGAGAATCCGATGATCAGATATCGTCTAGCATTGAGATGCTCCATCCACTTCGCAAGGTAGGCTCTGAAGAATAGCTCTTCGCTCGCTGTCTGTAGGGGAGTGACTAGTATGGCTATTGGAAGAAAGACGATCCATGAGGATAGATCACTGCTTATGGAGAATCTTCCTGGTTCTAACAAATATTCGATCCCGGTCGAGATACTGAACAGGAGTAACCATGCAAGTCCGATAATGATGGTGTTAAGGTAAGAGCGCTGTGTCTTTGATATGAACTCAGATAGCGTGTTACCAAAAAGATACCTGTTGGTGAGGAGGATCGAGAGAAAAAATGGTAAGAAAGAGCTGTTGAGGGAGAGGTAGGTACCTATCAGAGTATCAGGTAACACCGTCGCTGCTATTGAGGCGAGGAGAGCCCCTCCTATCCACCAACTAGCTATGATTATGAGTAGCCCCACGATGAATGGGGAGTTCTTTTGATTCATGTTCATAGTATGGGATGTTACCCGATTTCTGTCTATATAATACATCTATTTTTACAAATCCTTTTGGTTGAGTTAAAGGGTTATAACTTGTATACTGTAAATCATGCAAGATATTGAGATGCCACAGGAGCGTGTTCTACGTTTTCATATTGAACGTGCTCTAATTGAACAACCTGATAGAGCTCTTTCCGGAAGTAAGGAGTTACTAGCTTTAGCACAGCAGAAAGGCGATAAAGTACTCTATGGTGAAGCTTTGCTGTATATGGGGAAAGCATACCTAGCATTAAGGCAATTACCACAAGCACAACAGACCTTCAATCAGGCTTTAGAGATATTTAGATTCAGAGAGGATCAGGAAAAGGTCTCAACTGTATTGAATGCTCTTGGGGCTGTCGCTCAGATGCGAAAAGACGTCAATGGTGCGATCAAACTGTATCATTCATCCTTAAAAGCTGCTAAAGCTTCAAAGAACATACCTACAGTCTATAAACCTCTTGTGAATCTGGCCTTGATCTACAATGCGAATGGTAGTCATGATACCGCATTGAACTATATCAAACAGGCTATTACCGTTGCAGAGCGATGGGATATTGAGGATCCCAAGAGTAGATTATACCATATTGCTGCTAAACTATATGAAGAACAGAAAGATATCGTAAGATCTCGATCAAGCTGTATCGAAGCGATCAGATATGCTGAGAAAGAGAATAATCATCTTATGTATGCTACTGCCTCACTGACGCTTGCTATCTTGGAAATCAAGATGAACAAGTTGCCACAGGCTGAGAAATTGATGAAAGCACTTCTCCAGTATGATCAAAAGCATGGGTTGAAGAATAATGAGGTCCTCTGTTCTATCGAACTGGTGAAACTCTGGTTCCGGACTGGTAATAGGGTTGCTGCTTTCACCCTGCTGAAGCAGCAGGTAAGGAATGTAAGAAAGGACCCTAAGAAGTATTCACCTCAAAGTTATGTGATCTTCAAGTTACTCGGTGATTTCTGTAGATTCAGTTTGCAGGATATCGATTCTGCGAATAGATATTATAAGTTGTATCTCAGCTTGACGAAAGGTGTATGGAAGCGTTATTTGACCGACTGATTCACTACCTCGAAGACCCAAGGACCATCTGTGTGTTCCCAACAGAGATCGCAGCACGGTCGTGGCTTGAGAGGTTAGTAGGTGATGCTGAATCCCCTTATCAGGTCATGAGAGAAGACCGGTTCATCTCTTGGGACCGGTGTAAAGGAAAGCTCTTTCCAAGACATGATGAATGGGTTCCCTCTAACACGATGTATCGTATGATCTTTGCTCAGACTATACTCTTAGAGAATACTAAGACCCCCTTCTTACATTATATCGTCCCTGATGCCTACCATTCCGATTCAAACCTATTCGCTAAGGATATCATAGATCTCTGCCCGAATCTCAAGACTATCCGGGAGTGTATGGGTTCTTTAGATCCGAATTTCCAGCAAGATATCTCTCTCCTATTAGACCGATATAATCAATACTTAGAGACCTATGAACTCTTCGAACCCCTCTTTGAACCACAACTCCTAGATACAGGATATCTAGAGGAAACGATGAGTAGCTTCATTCTGATCCATCCTGAGATCATGAGTGATATGTATAGAGTCCGTGAGCAGTTGGAGATGGCCCCTCAGATCACCATAGTCCCTATGGATGAGAGTATTTCTGTCAATCCGATCGTATGTTATGATAATGTACAGATTGAATTGACTCATACCATCAGTACTATCGAGCATCTGTTAAGAGCAGGGACACCTGCTGAGGATATTGCGATTACGCTTGCAGACTACTCTACGATGAGACAGGATCTCAAGTCCCATATGTATAAAAGAGCTCTTCCTGCCCATTTTAGAGGCGGACGACCTTTGACTGATTATCCTGTCACTCGTCTATTCAAAGATATCACACATGTGATCACAGATGCATTCTCTCATGTTTCCATGAAACGTCTATTATTAGATAGAAGCTATCTCTGGAAAGATCGAGTCAAGAATGAGAGGTTGATCGCTGCAGGTGTTATGGGATCATGTATCAAGAATTATAGAGATCATGAGGGTAGGCGGGTAGATATCTGGAAACAAAGACTCTTCTATGACAAAGGACTCAGTAAGTACTATCTTACCTTGAAGAACTGGCTAGAATCGCTAGCTTCAGCTGAGAACCCAGAAGAGTTGCAACAACGATTCCTAGGATTTCAGAAGGAGTTCCTTCTCGAGCGATCGGATGACCAGGCTGCTGTGTTCTCATACTGTATCAAAGAACTCAGAGATTTCACTAAGATATGTGAAAGGATCGAACTTCCAAAAGGGTTTCCGGTGTATACTGCATGGCTCTCTCTTCTTGAGAGGACCACCTATGTACCTCAAGAACCTGCTAGTGGGATCTCTATCTATCCTTATGAAGTATCTGCAGGTATGACTGTAGCACATCATTTCATAATCGGAGCTGATCAAGGGCATACTTCTGTCTTAGTCGACCCCTTCTCGATACTCCCAGAACGTGACCGCGATATTCTCGGACCGGTCCAGGTTGACCTGACGAGCACTATGTTGAAGGTCTATCAGGTATCAGGTGAGAAGACCTATTGTTCTTACAGTCGAAAGACTCGATCGGGAGAACAACTCGCACCACATCTCTTCATGGAGAGTTCAACGGTCGAAACCTTTGGTGGATCAGTATATGCCCATGACCCATACCTAGAAGAGCTAGCCTACTGGGATGGTTGCAGCTCTCAACTATCTGACTCGCGATTATATCCACTTCAGCTGAAGGGCTTTCTTAGGGCTGATGCTACGGTATTCGCATCAAAAGCTATGGATCTAGCAGATAAGAGATCTACTGATGTTAAGTTCAACGAACAGCTGTTCTCCTCCTTAAGTAAAGAGGGAGATCGAATCACCATATCTCCTACCTCCTTAGATCGGTTCGTACAGTGTCCCTTCTCCTGGTTCATGGGATATGGTCTCGATATCAAAGAGGTCTCCTATGAGATCGAGTATGCTGATGCGAGATCCTTGGGGACACTGATCCATACCTGTTATGAACGCCTCTTTGGGCAGATCTCATCAGAGGATGATGGAAGATTCCTCTCTGAGAGATCAGATGAGTACTTGGAGTCGCTTAAAGAGATCATCGCTGATGAACTAGCGATCTACAGGAGAAAAGCTAAAGCTCTTTCACCTGCAGTATTGCCACGTATCGCAAGATTCCTCTATGACCACCTACCCTTACTCATAGAAGCGGAGGGGGCTATGCTCTCTGGTTGGAAGGTAGATAGTATCGAAGGTACCGTGTCATATGAACCGGAGGATACCGTATATAGACTTGAAGGGCGTGTAGATAGAGTGAGTAGACAGGACCCTGGACGGGCCACTGCGATCATCGATTATAAGAAGAAGAATCGAGTTCGTGCTACCAGTTTCACTGAGGATTCTGCATACCCGGGTTCTTATCAGTTACCACTGTATACCTATCTACTAGAAAAAGAGGATCCAGGATCGACCGAGGTCATGCATGCTCTCTATTATGATATCACCAAGGGGCGTTATGACTCGATACTTCCAGGGCTCTCTCGAAAGAAGGTCGTCGTTGATAGGGATCGATTCGATCAGGTGATAGAGCAGATGTTAGAAGAGATCGAGAGAATGGCAGATCAGATACAGCATGCGGACCTTACCCTAACGGATGTTCCCATAGCTAACTGTAAAGCATGTACATATAGGAATATCTGTAGAGGAAGGTTCTCAATACGATGACTATAGATCAGATACTAACTGAAAAAGGGCTCGATACTCATCAAAGAGAGGCTGTCTACAGTGACAGTAATACGGTCGTCTCTGCAGGTGCAGGTTCGGGTAAGACTACAGTCCTCTCCTATAGATTCCTCAGATTGGTCATGGAGGGGAAAGCTACCGTTGATTCTATCCTCACCCTGACTTTTACCAAGAAGGCTGCCGCAGAGATGCATGAGAGGATTCATGAGATGCTTCTCGCCCATAAGGATGATCCACAGGTCGCGAGGAACCTTGACCGTCTAGAACGATCCCAGATCTCAACACTGGATAGTTTCTGTTCTCAGATCGTCAGGAGTGACTGTCGCCGATTCGGCTACGCTGCATCCTTCACACAGGATGAAGAGGCTATTCGGCAGATCTCATCAAGTACCGCTCTATCGTTCATTCATGAACGACTCAATGATCCTGCAATGCAGCATCTATTAGCGCTACACTCCTTTGAAGGAGTCTGTGATAAGCTGTTGATACCACTTGCAGCATATCATATGTGTCCTTCCCGAATCGTCGATTACCGAGAGGTCTTCGAAGAGCAGTTGAAGATATCCTCAAAGAGCTTCAAGGAATTTGAAAGTTCATTAGTGATCCAAGGAGCCCTGATCCTTGATCTAGACGGGAGCAAGAAGAGTCTCACGGATGCTCAGATCTTTATCACGAACCTATTGGACGCTATCGACAGTATAGATGATCTGTCTGAACTGTTAAGCAGTCTGAGTGTGATGAAATTCCCCCGTATGCCAGCTAAGAATGCTACAGATGAGCAGCTCATCATACTGAGAGATGCGTTGACTCAGATCAAGGAGATCTGGCATTCCTACCTTATCCTCCTGAACTTCATCGCACATGAGAAACAGATCGTTCCCTGTTATCTGCTTATTGAAGAGTTTCAGAAACAGTTCCTGAGAAAGAAACGGGCGGCAGGCTTGCTTTCCTTCTCTGATATCGCACAGATGGCGATAGATATTCTCATAGGTAATGAACCACTTCGAGATTATTATAAGAAACGGTTCTCTCATATCATGATCGATGAGTTCCAGGATAATAATGACCAGCAGAGACAGCTTCTCTATCTTCTCTCAGAGAGGGATGATGAGCATGCAGCGGGTATACCCACATCAGATCAGCTGAAAGAGGGAAAACTCTTTTTCGTAGGAGATGAGAAACAGTCGATCTATCAATTCCGTGGTGCGGATGTGAGTGTGTTCAAAGCGCTCTCTCAGGAGATCACTCAGATTGGTGGGATTGCTCTTACGCTTGCAACGAACTATAGAAGTGAACCAGGTCTTATAGAGACGTTCAATGATATCTTCCCTAAGATCATGAAAGAACCTGATGAGGCTTATGAGGCTGAGTTCCAACCGCTAGGATCCCGTTCTCCGAGAGAGGGGCTAGCTCCTCGACTTCATGTGTTGATCAAAGAAAAAGAGAGTACTGAGAGTCAAGAGAATGATTCAGAAGATACGATGGGCGATGAGTCTTTTCTTGATCCAGATGAACACATCCATGATACTGATGCAGAAGCCTGGTATATAGCTCAGATGATCAGTAGGATCGTCAGGGAGAAGGGGACGATGATCTATGATGCTGAAAAAGGCATCCATAGAGCTGCTGGCTTTGATGATATGGCTATCCTGATGCAATCTTTATCGAATCAGATGAAATATGAACGAGCATTAAGAGGATTAGGTATCCCCTTCAATGCCCAGAGTATCAGAGCACTCTTCTTGGAGGCTCCACTCAATGATATCTATCAGCTACTCCAGCTCATCGTCTATCCTGAAGACAGACATGCCTTCGCAGCACTCCTGAGGTCCCCATTCGTTAATCTCGATGATGATATCCTCTTCACTTTGATGCATGGTCAACCAGAACTCAGAGCCTTTGATCCTGCCTGTGATGACTGTATCTCTGAAGATGCTCCAGCATATGAACGGTATATGAGTATAAAACGGTTATATGAGGAACTTGTCACCATCGCAGGCTCTAGGACGAAAGCGGAGTTGATCGAGTTCCTCTGGTATGAGGGGGGCTATCGATATTTCATCATGAGGAGACCTCAGAATCATCGATATCTCGAATATGTTGATTATGCGAAAGAGCTTGCCATGGTATCAGATGCGAAGGGAGAATCACTAGCTGAGTTCTTAGATGGTATCAGGGTCCGACTTGGTACTCATGAGAAGATCCAGGATGTAGAGCTCTTGAAGACTGATAGTAGCGGTGTGAAGTTGATGACTATACATAAATCCAAAGGATTGGAATTCCCCATCGTATTCGTGACGAATATGGGGAGTAAAGGACGGGGTGATACCGAACCGATATACTCCTACAGCGTTGGTATCCCGGGGCCGGTCATTACCTGTACCGATAAGGTTTTGTTCAATAAGGCTAATTCTGCTAACTATTTCTACTTCAGGGATAAAGAGCTTCGAAAGAACACTCATATCGCAGAGATGAAGAGATTGCTCTATGTATCAGCCACTCGAGCTGAAGCTCATCTATTCCTATCCGGCTGCTATAATGCTCCAGGTAAGAATGCTGATCCTGCTGGAGTGAGAAATCTTCTCGATCTGGTTCTTACAGGTTTCTCCCTAGATCCCTATGATCCGTTATCCGGGGAGGATACCGTACGACTACCACAAAGTTCAGCTCGTATCGAGGTCGAACTGCATAAGATCGGTAATTTCACGGAAGGTGATATCACTCGTATGAGAGAATATACTACCTCCTCCTATCATCCTGAGATCACTCTAGGGGAGTATGAGAAGGCATCGATCATAGAGTATGAGGAACGTGCAAAGAGTATTGGAGTCACTGAGAGAGCTCATGAAAAAGCACCTGTCTGTAAAGACGGTATCAGATTACCTTCTCTTGAGGTCGATAAGATATTATCAAAGACTCAGATACCTGAGTTCGGGACCTTCTGTCACCATATGATAGAGACTACGATCAGTGGAGTCCCCCTAGAAGCTGGACTCCCCTCAGAGTTCTCAGATCTGACGGAGGACGAGAAACAGATCCTCATCTCAGATGCTACAGACCTACATGACCGGTTTATCGCATCAGATCTCTATTCAAGATACTCTAAGGATCCTTTGGTCAAGTTAGAATCAGAGGTGCCCTTCATGATGAGAGATGATGGTATATTGCTAAAGGGGGTCATCGATCTCCTCATAGAGACTACAGAAGAGGTATACGTCATCGATTTCAAGACCGATTCAGTGAAATATGCCGATAATCATCAATACCAACTACAGAGTTATATCAAAGCGATGGGACTCTATACTGGTAAACCTGTTCATGGTAAGATATGGTATCTCAGAGAAGGAGAGAACTTAGCATGGGATCAATAGTAATCAGAGAATATAACCAGACTTTCAAGGCCGAGACCGCAAGAGGACTTCTAGAAGAGGCAGGGATCGAATGCATTCTTTCTGGCGATGATCTAGGGGGTTCCCTACCTCAGATAACCTTTACTACAGGGTATCGCATAATCATACGAGAAGAGGATGCCCCGAAGGCCGAAGAGGTATTAGCTATACTTGGCGAATATACCCCACCTAAAGGGATGGGGCTTTTCAGATCATAGACCAGCTGTTTCGAATCGATCCAAAGCTGTGATCAGTCTTGACCGTTGAGTCCCGAAATTCATCCGTAAGAATCCTCTACCCTTATCACCAAACCATAATCCATCATGAAGAGCTACGTGGGTCTTCTGCGCGATGAAAGCAGAGATGCTTTGATCGCCAGCTCGCTCTAATAGTTCGACTGCATCGATGAAGGCTATGAAACTTGCTTCAGGCCTGATGAGTGAGATGCTCTCTAACTTGTTCATCCTCTCTTCCATAAGATCAAGATTACTCCCTAGATAGCACAGCAGTTCATCGAGCCATGGGCCTCCATGATCATATGCTGCGCGTACGGCCTGTAGGATAAGGACTCCAGGGGATGAGATGGATAATCTCTTCAGTGTCTTCTGAAAGATCTCTCTTCTCTTCTGATCAGGGATGATAGTGAGGGAGAAGTGCTCTCCTGCTATATTGAAGGTCTTCGAAGGTGCCATACAGGTGATGGGTGGTAGTTGTGAGTCTTTCCCTATAACAGAAAGGGGTTGATGCGAGAAGGGGGTATAGACGAGATCTGCATGGATC
>CAZLZY010000025.1:0-13340 GCA_964564075.1 uncultured Spirochaetales bacterium | reverse complement strand
AAGATTTCTCATTTGCTTCATGTTCAATGAGAGATGCTGAGAAGATCATACAGTCTTTCCAGCAAAGCAAACCAGGGAGCCGAGCGATCGTTACTAAGGCTAAGAACACTAAATAAGACGATTAGGACAGATTGTGTTCTTTGATATACCGATGGGGAGTTTTGCCAGTCAATTTGAGAAATACTCGATAGAACTGCGCATAACTCCCAAATCCGGCCTCAAGGGCACAATCTAGTATAATCCTGTTCTGCTTGTAGATCCCGAACAATTGCTCAATCCGGACTCTGTTCCGTTAAACTGGTATCGTCAGACCCATCTGATCATGAAATAGCTTGCTGAGATATCCTCTTGATGTATGGGTCGACTCACAGATAGCATCTACTTGTAGAGTAGGATCATCTAGTATCATATCTAATACATTCCTCACCACCCAATGACAATCCGAACCTATCACAGCATCTGCTGCTAAAAAACTCTTCCAGACCGAGAATAATAACCAGAGGAGCCCTGCTTCCTGATACTCTCGATGTGCTACTAGATCTAGAGAATCTTCAAGGTATTCAATGGATCCCTAGAGAGGGGGCTCCGGCCTTATCTATGGGGCCTCAGGTCTTTCGAAAGATCTCTGATGCTGGTAAGAAGATCCAAATATTCTGGGATCCTGATGATGATCCATATCTGATCGATACTATAGCAGATCAAATAGGAACAGCTGATACTATCTCTGCGATCTGGGCGAATCCCTATCAAGATCAACAATCAGTTGATGATATGTTAGAACGTTTTATATAATTCATATCTTTTCATTAGAATAATGATAGACAGGGTGTCTCATCATGATATACTGGTGATTCAAGGTATTAGAATAATATGATAAGACTCTTTAAACCTACAATTAAAAGAAAAGATATGGACTCGGTATTAGGTGCTTTAGTCGATGAAGAGCTAGGTCCCGGGTTACGTAACCAAGAACTATCTAGAACGCTGTCAAATGAGTTCTCAGCCTCAGAGACCATTATGGTGAGGACATATCCAAGAGCGATCACTATCGCGATAAAGACACTCCAACACAAACCTGGTGATAGGGTAGTCATATCTCCTTTATCACCTCCATGTTATCTATGGATGCTTCATGAACAGCAATTAGAGGTCATATATGCAGATGTTGATCCCAGAAGTGGCTGTCTCTCTGCAGAGTCAGTGAAGAAACTTGGGACACCTGCACCAGATGCTATCCTGCTTCATGAGCCTCTAGGGAATATGGTTGATACAGAGAGTTTCAAAGAGTTATTGATACCAGTCATAGAAGACATATCTCACAGTTATCACTCTAAGAAGAGTGGTATAGTTGCAGGAGAGCTAGGAACCGTTGTTATTATCTCTTTTGAAGATGATGCACTGGTAAGTACCGGGGGTGGCGCTGCTGTGATCGTTAAGGATAAGAAGCATCTTTCATATCTGAAGACAAGTACCTCTCGTGATATAAACTACGATCTACTACCAGATATAAATTGTGCTCTTATCAGTAATCAGCTTAAAGGGATTGATAATCTGATCGCTAAACAGCTTGAGTATTTCGAAGTGTGTAAACAAGCACTCATGAAGACCAAGCATCAGTTGATCAATGAGTCCCATGATAATGCGACCAATAATGGGTATTCCTTCTGTGTCCTCTTGGATTCTCGAGTTAAGGACATCAGTAAGTATGTGAAGAAGTACAAGATAGAGACGTTGATGCCATTTTCCACTTGTGCCATTACCTTAGACCACAAGGAGATTAATGATTTTCCTAATAGCATACCGTTCATGTTACGTGCTATGATATTCCCGTTGTATCCCCTATTGTCAAAGGATCAACTTATGACTCTAGTAAGAGTCCTATCTACATTACCGTGAGGTTTGGGAGTTAATTGTGCGATCAATAAAGAAAGTCCTGCTCGTAGTGAATCTGCATAAACCGGATGCACAGCGACTCAGCTCAGAGATCATTGAATATCTTGAAAAAAGAGAGATCAAAGTACAATACCTTGGCCTCAAGGACCAGAGTCCAAAGCCGGAGGTCGATCAGGTAGATCTAGCAATCAGTTTAGGTGGTGATGGTACGGTCCTCTATTGTGCTCGTATGCTTCAAGATAAGGGTATTCCCATCCTAGCTGTGAACCTAGGAACCTTCGGATTTATCACAGAGGTCTCTGTCAACGAGTGGAAAGAGGCTTTTGAGAAGTTCTGCTGCGGTGAGACTGTACTGTCTAAAAGACTGATGTACCGGGTGAAGGTCATTCGACAGGGTAAGACCATCTTCAAATCCCATGGCCTCAATGATGCGGTCGTGACTGCTACTGGGATATCAAAGGTCGTCAATCTCAAGCTGTTCCTTAATGACACACTCCTCGGAACTTTCAGGGCAGATGGTATCATCTGTGCAACTCCGACAGGATCAACAGCCTATAGTATGGCTGCAGGAGGTCCTATCGTAGATTCAGATATGGAGGCGATGATCGTGACTCCGATCAGCCCCTTCACCCTATCGAATAGACCTATCGTAGTATCAGGTGATGATATCATCAGGATCCAGATACTCTCTCATCAAAGGACGAAAATGAACCTTACGGTCGATGGACAAGAGATGTTCCATCTCCTCGAGGATGATGAGGTCATCATCGAGAAATCACGAAGCAGAGCACTTCTAGCATTGTCAAATAAACGAAATTTCTATGAAGTCGTACGTTCAAAACTGAACTGGTCTGGAGAGTCTAATGCTTGAATCCCTTACAATTCGTAACTATGCACTCATTACTCAACTTACTGTAGACTTTGCATCAGGCTTCACTATTCTCACAGGGGAGACTGGAGCGGGTAAATCTATCCTGATTGGTGCTCTTGGACTTCTTCTTGGCGATAAAGCAGATACCTCTAAGATTCGGACCGGATGTACAGAAGCATCAGTTTCTGGGGTGATCACTGTTGAGAATCCTGAGCTGTTGAGATGGCTTGAAGATAATGAGATATTCCTTGATGAAGGAGCGCTCATCATACGTAGGAGTATTAAGAGTGCCGGTAGGGGATCTATAACGATACAGAATGAACCGGTAAATCTGAAAGTTCTCAAAGAACTATCTAATTTCCTGTTCGACCTACATGGTCAACATGAACATCAGTCCCTCCTTGCAACTGCGACTCAACGAAGGCTACTCGACAGGTATGGTGATCTAGAAAACGAAGTCCTTTCCTTCTCAACATTATTCAAAGAGTATATAGAAACAAAGAATCTCCTAGAATCAAAAAAAGGTAATGAGCGTGAACGTGCTAGGGAACGTGATATGCTTCTCTATGCTATAGACGAGATCGAAACGATGCATATTCGGGAAGGTGAAGATGAGGTGCTAGAGAACGAGTCTCGTATTCTTTCTCAGGCTGAACGACTCTTATCCTCAGTAGAACTGATCAAAGGCCGTCTTAATCTTGAGGATGGAGCATTATCTCAGATTATCGAAAGTTCCCGTGAACTCATGGGTGCAGCTGAGATCGATGAAGCTCTTGAACCGTTCTCCTCTAGACTCGATAGTTTGAGATATGAACTCGAAGATATCTTTGAGGAAGTTCGTTCCTATAGCGAACATATTGTTTTCTCGCCACAGAGACTCGATGATCTTCAGGAGCGTTTAACTGAGATACGAAAGCTGAAGAAGAAATATGGTGATTCTATTAAAGAGATAGAGACCTATAGGGATGATTCAGGAATAAGGCTTCATGAGATAGATAATTATGATGATGATATGCAGGCATTACAGGATAAGGTTACACAACTATCCAAAGCTATTGTAAGTAGTGCCCGAACATTGACAACAAAACGAATGGAGACCTCTACGAGGCTTGAACCTCTTATTCATGAACATCTCGCAAAACTTGGGATGCCGAGTTCACGCTTCACGATACAGATCACCCAAAAGATTGGAGAGTCTGGTGTCCCTACCTGTACGGCTAATGGTGCAGATACTATTGAATTTCTCATTTCAGCCAATCTTGGAGAAGATCAGAAACCCCTACGCCAGGCAGCTTCTGGTGGAGAGCTTTCTAGGATCATGCTAGCCTTGAAGACCGTATTCTCAGAATCAGAACTGATCGAGACTTTAGTCTTTGATGAGATCGATGCAGGTATCGGTGGAACTATCGCGGTTGCCGTAGGAGAACATCTTGCGGAGCTTTCGAAGAGAAGGCAGATCCTTTGCATCTCCCATCTTGCTTCAGTTGCAGCAAAAGCTCACAAACATATCATAGTTGAGAAACAGGAGTCTTCTGGACGTACGGAGACCTCGATCACAGAGATCGTAGGTGAGAAACGGATAGCTGAACTTGCAAGAATGCTATCCGGATCTCAGACCGAAGCGACTGCTTTAGAGCATGCACGTATCCTTATGGGATCATAAGAAGCAGATCGTCCATGACTATCCCTGTCTCAATAGCGATAGCTATCATATGCTCAGTGACCTCGATCTCTCCATTCCTAGCCCGAACGATGTGATCATACACAAAATTCTGAAGTAGGGTGACGTCAGGATTGAATCCGATCGATCGAGCACTCTTTAGAAAATTGATGATGAACTCACAATGTTTTGCATCACACCCCTCATTGAGGATGGTAGCATGTTTTGCAAGATAATCATTAAGGCTCTGTTCTGTTGATTTTATGATCTTTTCATCTGCCTTTTTTATGATAAAGGTAAGAAGATTCTCTACTAGACGATATACTCCAGGATCTTTGAATGGTGTATCATTACGAAATAGCGAGTGTAAGGATCTTAAACAAGTCCCCATATTAGTGATGAAGAAAGCATCATCAGGTTCACCGGCACCATTCTTCACGAGTGAAGCATAATTATTGATATCGCTCGTTATCGTTTTGATATCATTATCCGCGACCCGTGATAATGAATCATCTATCCAAGAATAGACTGTATTGATCAGTCTAGCTGGAAGTTCTGCAGCTTTGATAGGATACCCCGGATGCTCTTCGATATCTTGCCTGTCATGGATATGGAGGATGATCCCCTCCTCATCATCTATGATATAGGAGACATGATAGGATCGTAATGAAAAAAGCGGTTTATCAAGTATCGTGATATAGATCTCTGATCTCTCTTGGTGTATAGCAGAGAGTTCGAACATCCCATAGGTCTCAGCGTGGTGCTCTGGTAGTGCCAGCAGCTTGTTGAGAACGAAGAATGATACAGCCTCTAATCCTCTTGATAGAGTGGGGTGGATCGAAACGAGAATATCACTACCATCTCCGATCTCAGGTACATTACTCCTCGCACCTTTGAGATGGTGATATAGGATCCCTACCAGATCTGTATCTGTATATTTTTGATATAATCTTGCAGCCTGAATAGCATAACGCATATTCTGAATCGGTTCCAATCCTGAAATATCATTGAAGAACCATCCACATGAGGTGAACATATACATGCGAAATTTCTGTCCCTCGAGCAGATAGAGAAGATCTGTGATCTTCTCAGCCGGTGCTGACGATCCAAGGATCTTCTTTGCAAAGGCCTCAGAGGACTCTTTGCCGGACAGGACTGAGCCATAGCTGATCAGTAGTTCATCAGGAGCATAGGACTCAGTAAGTTTTGTAGCCTCTGTATTATAGATCTCCTGCATCTTGATACTTAGAGAGGTAAAAGCCCCTCTGAGTGGAGTCCTCCATTTCTGGTCCCATCCCTCCTGAGCTCCAGTAGAGCAACCACAGTCTTTATACCATCTTGAGACCCCATGGAAACAGCTCCAAGAAGAGCCTTTATGGGATTCGCCACCTCGTAATCGAGCACGAAGGGTAGCTGGATGCTTAGCTAGATAAGCTCCATAGTTGGTAATGTGAAAATGGTCCTGCTTTTCTATCTTGTTGACAAGAGCAGCAAAACACATATCCCCGAATGGTTCATGATGGCCGAATATCTCTCCATCTGTGGCAGAATGTAGTAAAGCAGGTTGGTCTTTCTCTTTGATATCTAGAAGACGGTTATAGAGTAGATCAGCATCACGTAGATAGTGATTGAAACTGATCCCTGAAGCAAGTTCAGGATTATAGAAGAATACTGAGAGTGATCCCTTAGTCCCTTCTATGAGGTATGGTCTGTCATATGGCGCTGATGTATCAGTGAGTTCCTGCCATTTGAACGGTTCAGTCTCGATAGCCTCAGCTTGCCAGGGGGATAGGACGATAAAGGTGATCCCCTCTTCGATGAGAATATCTACGACATGCTCATTGATGGCAGCTTCAGGTAACCATATCCCTTCAGGCTTCCTCTTGAAGTGGTATTGAAAGTCCTGAATACCCCAACTGATCTGAGTCCTTGCATCTGATTGAGTATCAAGGGGCAGGATAGTATGGTTATAACCTTGTGCTAAACCATTCCCATGACCATCATTATGTTCCGCACTTATTGCATCTGCTTGTATGATCCTATTATAGGTCGGCATATCATGCTCTTTGATCCAATGTAATAACGTTGGTCCAAAATTAAAGGAGAGATATTCATAATTATTTACAATCGATTGTATTCTGCCATCGTAGGTGAGATAACGAGAGAAGGCATTAGCTGCATATCCTTCACGGTTTATCCGTTCGTTCCAATCTATATGAGGGAATGCTGATGGCTGTTTAGGTATAAGTCCTGTATCTGGCATCTCTCTAGGAGGCTGGTAGAAATGGCCATGTATTATTATTTCAGTTTTCATATATGAATTATAATATTTTGGTAAGCTATAGTCTAGATAGTGCAATTCTGATACAGAACGTATCATAGGATAAGGTCTTAGTTTTTTTAACTCCTTTTCCTCTGTTGACTAAATGTCTCCTTTTTCCTACCCTAATGAATAGTCCTGTGGTTTAATCGAGATCTATACCACATATGCTATATCTACAAATTGGAGCATATATTAATGTCAAGTGATTGGTATCATACCCTCTCAATTGAAACACTTCAGGACCTAGCTAAACGAGAAAGTGTACGCCACATTGAGAAACACACACAAGAAGAGCTCATTGAGATACTTGAAGATATCCAGGAAGAGAAGGCTTTAAATCTTAATCAGAGTAATGATATTATGCGATTGAAGAGTAAGAAGTATAATATCATTCATCAGAATCATCTTATCCCGACAACGGATCCGGAATTTAAGATTCCTGAGCAGTATGCTGATACTACTATCACGCTACTACTTAGAGATCCCTTCTGGGCTTTCGCCTATTGGGATGTGAACTTATTGGAGTTCTCCAAGATCAAAGATCATCATAAAGCGGTAGCTCTTCATCTGAGGGTCAGTGAATTAGCAGATAGTACGATTCCTTTGAAGGACGCTATCAGCCGGTTTGAGATCCCCATACAGGATACCGATATGAGTTGGTATATCAATCTGCCTAATCCAGGTAGTTGGTATGAGGTTGAACTCGTATGTACCTGTAAGGATCACCAAAACTCTCTAGCAATGGCAAAGTCCAATAGGATCGAGAGTCCCGGAGGATATTGGCTAGAACATGTGGAAGAATTGAAGCATGATAAGGATCAGTTTGAATTGTTCCTCGCTGGCCATACCGACCCTTCAGGTGTGATGGCAGATAATGCCTTAATCGAGAAGATCATTGCTGGCACTATGAATAGAAAATAGTAATCAGTATATACAAGGAAATAGAGACTATGAGTAAAGGTTTTGTAGGATTGACCCTACATGCACATCTCCCATTCGTACGACATCCGGAATATCCAAGATTTCTTGAAGAAGATTGGCTATTCGAAGCAGTATCTGAGACCTATCTACCACTTCTTCGCGTATTCAATAAATTGCGTAGGGAAGGGGTGTCTTATCAGGTTTCGATCTCTTTATCACCGACCTTATGTTCTATGCTTGCAGACCCATTATTACAACAACGGTATGTTGATCATGTTAGCATGATGATCGAACTTGGTGATAAGGAACTCGAACGAACAAAAGAAACTCCAAAGATACATAAGTTGGCTCATATGTATCGAGAATTATATAAACAGAATCTTTCTGATTTTACCGGTGTCTACCGAGGGAATATCCTTCAAGGGTTCAGGTCCCTAGAGGATAGTGGTCATCTGACATTGATCACAACATCAGCAACCCATGCGTTCCTCCCCCTCTATAAAGAGACACCGATCGCCGTGAAGGCTCAGATCGAACTAGCGATGATGTCTCATGTCGCACACTTCAGACGGAAACCCAAAGGTTTCTGGCTACCTGAATGTGGATATTATCCGGGCCTTGAGAAATATCTTGCCCATAATAACATCGAGTATTTTTATGGGGCGACACATAGTGTGAGCCTCTCTGAGGATAAGACGAAACGAGGAGTCTATGCACCCGTATCCTGTAAGAACGGAGTCAATCTGTTCGCACGTGATTATGGGATAGGCCAGCTTGTTTGGTCTGAGGATCATGGATATCCGGTTGATGGTTCCTATAGGGACTTCTATCGCGATATCGGATATGATCTAGATCTAGACTATATTAGACCTTTTATTCATGAACCTGATGTACGGTCGTTCACCGGTTATAAATATTGGGCAGTGACTGATCATGAGAATCCCCAGAAGGATGTGTATGAGCAGGAGTCGGCTATGGTCAGGGTATCTGAACATGCAGATAACTTCATCTATATGCTTAAGAAGAAGAGTGGGAAGATAGGGAAGATCATTGATCGAGAACCCTATTTCACTATTCCCTTTGATGCAGAGCTCTTTGGACACTGGTGGTTCGAGGGTGTTCAATGGCTTGAACAGGTCTTGAGAGGACTTGCTGAAGATACAGAGCTTGAGACCTTGAGCCCAGAACGATATCTTAAAAGATATCCGAAGAATGAGGTCATCAGACCAGCTCTTTCAAGTTGGGGTAACCGGGGATACTCGTCTGTATGGGTCGATGGGTCGAATGACTGGATCTACCGTCATGTACATAGATCTATAAATCGAATGATCGAGTTAGCTGACAGGTTCCCTGATCAGACATCTCTCAAAGAACGTTTCCTCCAGCATGCAGCACGTGAAGTCCTCATGTCCATGGCATCAGACTGGCCGTTCATCATCAGTAATGGGACAAGCGTCAACTATGCTGAGAGAAGAATGAAAGAACATATACATAATTTTAATCTGGTATATGAGAATATGTGTCGAAATTCAGTGAACACTGAATGGCTGACAAGGACAGAGAAGAAGACAAATATCTTTCCCGATATCGATTATCGAATATTTGGGAAGGGGATAGAATAAAAAAAAGGAGGTTAAATACCTCCTTTTTTTGTGCATCAACTCAGCGATTTATAGCAAAATTCCTAAAATAATCATATTTGACACCTCGGACTAAACTCTTGTTAAGTACTATTTCTATTTATTCTTCTTGTGGGGCTAAAAAGGTTTTTCAGCTTCCTTGACTTAGAAAGTGGATGAGATAAGATGGTAAGTGGGTGAAAGTGGTAGGAATTACCAGATTTACCCAATAAGTGGGAGATGGGTGGTAAAGATTGTTAACTGGTGAATTTCGAAACATGATTGATGATAAGGGTCGGCTCTTGATCCCATCACGTTTAAGAAATGCATTAGCACATACTGACCTCCATGTCTGTCGTTCTCCAGAAGACAACTGCTTATGGCTTATGCTCGCTGAAGACTTTGAAGAGTTCGCAAATAGTCTTACCGGCGGAGCTTGGACCATGTTCGATAAGAAATCACAGTGGTTCCGGAGAAGCATTATAGCACGATCAGCTGAGATAGAGATAGATAAAGCAGGAAGAATAAATATTCCTCTCTCTCTCAGAGAACCTGTCGGCCTTCCTAACAAGCAGGAAGCTATGTTATTGGGAACCAATAAGGTGATCGAGATTTGGAATGAGAGTGAATATAATAAATATTTAGAAGCGGCGGCACCAGAAGTTCCAGAGTACACCAGGCAGATGAGTGAACAACTGTTTGAACTGGAAAAGAAGTAGGAAGGTATAACGATGGAAATTAGACATGTACCGGTTATGAGACAAGAAGCTCTCACTTACTTAGGTCCTGCTGCAAATCATGGGTTATTGATCGACTGCACCTGTGGTGAAGGTGGTCATAGTGAGATGTTCTTACGACATTTTCCCCATATGAGACTCATCGGTCTTGACAGAGATCAGGAGATCCAGAAGAAAGCAAGGAAGAGACTAGCGGTGTTCGGTGACCGAGTGACTTTGGTAAATACCTGGTTCGACTCGTTCATTGATACGTTTGACCCCTCAGGCCAGAGACCTACAGCGATCCTTTTCGATTACGGGATCTCGAGCTTCCATTACGAAGAGTCAGAGCGGGGATTTAGTTTTAAACGAAATGAACCTCTAGATATGAGATTAGATAAAGATGGAGAACTCTCTGCAGCAGATGTAGTGAACTCCTATCTAGAAGAACGACTAGCCGATGTGATCTATCAGTATGGAGAAGAACGGTATTCAAGGCGAATAGCCTCAGCAATATGCAGAAGGCGAAAAGAGCAGTGGATCTCCACCTCTCACGAACTAGCCGATCTTATCAAATATTCTGTTCCTAAGAATTATCGATATGGGAGGATCCATCCGGCAACCAAGACGTTCCAAGCATTGAGGATCGAAGTGAACGGTGAGTTAGATAGGATCGAAAGATCGATAGAGAAGGCTATTGAGCTTCTGGAACCTGGTGGAAGGATCGGGATCATCAGTTTTCACTCTCTCGAAGATAGGATCGTAAAACAAACCTTCAAACGGTTGGCTAAGAAGTGTTCTTGCCCTCCAGAACAGATGCAATGCACCTGTGATAGGAAGCCTATCCTCAAGATCTTGACTAAGAAACCAATCAAGCCGACTAAGGAAGAGGTAGATTCAAATGCCCCTTCAAGAAGTGCGAAATTCAGATTCGCAGAACGATTGAGTACGGAGTAGATATGAAACGCCAGGAAATAGTATTGATCGGATCCTTCATCATGTTTATATGCATCATGACTGTATCTATCCTATTCCCTGTCATGCAGGCAGCGCGTTACCGGGAGATCGGTTTTGAGATCGCTGCTTTAGAACGAGATATACAGGAGTTAGAAGAGCAGAATCGTGTTCTTGTGGGAAAGATAGCGATACTGAGAAGTCCCGATTCATTGGTGACTAGGGCAGTGGAAGAGTTCGGAGAAGAAAGAGCATTGGAAAATGAGATCATCATCTTGGAAAAGAGGTAGCTTCATGACCATGGATACAGAAAAAAAGTTGTTTCAAGCATTCGAAATCACATCAATCACTCATGGGACCATGGTATCTCAAAGACAGGACAACCCTTGGGTGACGAAGGTCTGTGTCGATTCACGATTTGTGACGAAAGCCTCACTTTTCATCGCTCTTCCTGGAGAACGAACTGATGGACATGCTTATCTCAAGAAAGCAGTCGCTTTAGGAGCAACGTGTCTGATTATCAGTGATAATAAACGATATCTGTATGAGAGATTGCACCTTGATGCAACGAACGTGGCTGTGATCAGTGTCTCAGACACTTTCAAAGCTCTTCGGGCACTTGCTGAGAATTGGGTCGCAAGATTTCCTCGTCTCGTACGTGTCGCTGTGACTGGAAGTTCTGGAAAGACCACTTCAAAAGAGATGATCAGTTCGATCCTCTCAACAATGGGTCCCACCGTCAAGAACCCTGGAAACTATAATTCTGATATTGGATTACCTCTTTCAGTATTCAATATTGATGATACCCATGAATTTGGTGTATTCGAGATGGGTACGAACCATCAAGGTGAGATCCAGAGGATGCTTGATGTCTATTCCCCTGATGTAAGTCTTATGACGAATATCGGTACTGCACATATCGGATTGTTCGGGTCTCAGGAAGCGATCGTTCGGGAAAAGAGTAATATCTTTCATGATCAGGTCAAACAGGGGTATATCGGAGAAGAGAATATCTGGAGAAATTATATCAAACAGGCTAAGAACATCGATCTTACTCCGTTCGGTATGCGTTCTACAGTCGGATATGCTGGGGCTCAATCTTTAGGTCTTAATGGTTGGAATCTGAATTTTGATGGTTCAGATATCCACGTGAAACTGATAGGATCCCATAATCTTCAGAATGCACTTGGTGCTATCTCTGTCGCTCAGGGGTTCGGAGCTACAAAAGAACAAATTAAAGCCGGTCTAGAAGGATTGGAACCCATAAGTGGTAGAAGTCGAGTCATTGATGGGAAGGTTACGGTGATCGAAGATAGTTATAATTCGAATGTCGAATCCGCTAGACAGATCATTGACTATGTGAAGGAACTGCCTTGGAATGGAAGAAAGAATGTTGTGTTAGGTTCTATGAAAGAACTTGGTTTCGCATCATCTTATGCTCATCGCCTGATAGGGAAGAGAGTTGCAGAACTCGCTCCAGAAGGAACATTCCTCTATGGCAAAGAGATGGAAGCAGCTTACAAGATGCTTAAAGATGAGAACTATTCAAGGACATTATTCTTTACAGATGAATATGAAGAACTTGAACAGCAGGTGACCTCCTATGTAGAGTCTGGAGATCTTGTACTGCTTAAAGGCTCTCGGGCCATGGCGATGGAGAGATTGATCTCTCCTCTATCGCTTGTATCATAAGGAGTTGAAGAGTGTTATTGGGAATTGGAGTAGAGCATATTATCTTCAGGGCTGTAGTCGCAGGACTAACAGCCTTTGTCATATCTTTGACAACAGGTAAGTTCTTCATACAAAAACAGAGAAAACATGCGATAGGGCAGTCCATCAGAGAGGATGGACCTCAATCTCATTTTACGAAAAGTGGTACTCCTACTGTAGGTGGTATCTTCTTCATCATAGCGATCCTTATCGCCACCCTGCTATTCGTACAATCTAAAGCGATCTTGATCATCTCATTGACAGCTATGCTTGGATTTGGTGGTATAGGTCTTTGGGATGACCTTTTGAAGTTACGACAATCGAATAGTGATGGAATGAAGGCAAAGTACAAGATCGCTTTACAAGTGATCTTCTCATACCTTCTGCTATTTGAACTTGATTATTTCAAACTGTTAGAGACATCGATTTTCGTCCCATGGTCTGATTCGCTATTCTTCCAACTTGGTAGTTGGTATTACCTATTCGCGATCCTCTATATCGTCTTTATGGTCAATGCCTGTAATCTGGCAGATGGGCTAGATGGTTTAGCTACAGGTCTGGGTATCATCTCCTTCACCGCAATGATCATATTTGGTTTTATTGCGGTAACTGGGGCTCTACATCCTTCGATCGGAGCTTTTATGTCAGATGAGAGGATCGAGCTTATCGTCTT
>CAZLZY010000024.1:0-13497 GCA_964564075.1 uncultured Spirochaetales bacterium | reverse complement strand
AAGAGTTAAGGAGTGTGAAAAAATTATACTGTTTTTTAACTTCGCCATTTAAAATTTTAACTCTTTATATTCTTAAGATTAAATTCTGATTGAATTACTTATATATATATTATATACTCAGTCTTTATTAGTAAAAAAAGTTTATTATTGGGAGTTGTTGATGAAACGTATTATTTTTACCGTTATTACTATCATATTAGTAAGTATACTAGCTATTGGGTGTGACCTAGCAATCTTCAATCAGGGTGGAGAGAATCCTATTCAAGACGAATATGAGATCGGTGATACAGGGCCAGCTGGAGGGATCATCTTTTATGATAAGGGGTCTTTGAGTGATGGATGGCAATATCTTGAGGCAGCTCCCTTTGATATGTCATATACGAGTGGAACTCCTGGCATTGCTTCGGATGGTGCTAGAGTAGCTGTAAGATTTGGTTATCACAGAGATTCAGCGGACTCTGAAAATCTTTATGTGAATGGTACAGATACCTTTGGTATAGGAAACTGTACAGGCA
Organism: uncultured Spirochaetales bacterium; assembly: GCA_964564075.1. Taxonomy (GTDB): domain Bacteria; phylum Spirochaetota; class Spirochaetia; order CAKZLE01; family CAKZLE01; genus CAKZLE01. The sequence goes on along the minus strand of CAZLZY010000024.1, from coordinate 12,982 downwards.
CTGAAATAGGGGCTGGAGAGGATAATACTGAGATGTTAGTTGCCTTGATGGGTGATACGGCTTATTCATCATGGGATGGGTCAAGTCAAGTCAATATATATGCTGCGTTACTCTGTGATCAGCTTGTATACGGTGGGCATTCAGACTGGTTCCTTCCTAGTAGTGATACGTTAGAAGAAATGCAAAGGAATAAGAGTGTCATTGGGAATTTTCAGTATTCTTCTCTTGGAAGTTATTACTGGTCATCATCAGAAGCCTACTCCGCAAATTATGGGAGTGAAGCGATATATGCATGGTATACAGATTTCTATGATCAGGGGGCCGATCCCTATACTGTCAGCAACTTAAGATACCGTAATTGGCCTGTAAGAAGTATCAGAAGCTTTTGAAGAAAGATGATTATTTATTTCATAGCGTAAATACTTTTCATTAAGGATAATAACGTTTTAGATATTTGTATTTTTACAACTTTGGAGGCTACTTTGAAAAAGAATATGCTATTTATCATGATAATATTATCAATCTTTATTTTTGCAGGCTGTGACCTTTTTAACACAAATGATTCTTATACTATTGGTGACAGAGGACCCGCGAATGGGATTATCTTCTATGACAATGATGCTGATAACGATACAGGCAATGCTGATGGACTAGATTCGGAGACTGCTGGTTGGAGATACCTAGAGGCAGCACCTTATGATATGCAGCAGTATAATAATGAGCCGGTTCTTAATCATTTTGAAGATACTGATTATGGATTCGATTTTGGCTATTATAGAACTAGCGATGAAGGGAATAATCTATATGTAAATGGTAATACTTCGTATTCAAGCACCACGTGTACGAAAACTTCTATAGGTGAAGGGGAAACGAATACAGAACTTCTTATAACAGCTATGGGTGATACAGCTTACCAGCAAGCGACAGGACCTAATGGCAATTCACTCTATGCAGCAAAATTGTGTATTGATCTCGAGTATGGAGGATTTGATGACTGGTTTCTACCAAGCAAAGATGAACTTGCCGCCATGGAGGATCAAAAAGCATTTATCCCAAATATCTCAGAATCAGTTAATTGGATTTACTACTGGTCCTCTTCCGAGAGTAATACCTCATCAGAAGGATCAAGGGTTATTCATTTTATCGATGGCGAAGAATCAGAAGGGGATCGTGGTGATAGTTTACCCGTTCGAAGTGTCAGACGCTTTTAGCGGACACCATCAATTGGACCGGTAAAACTAACCTCCTATTTATATAAAGCACAGTACAGAACCTCATACGTTTCTGTACTGTGCTTATTTTAACAATCGTCTTACGGTATTATCAGTCTCTATACTATGTTCTGACAACTCTCTTGACACTCCACACCCTAATGCCGTAGATTAATCTTGTCTTGGGGTGGTTTGCAGTTGCAGACCTGAGATTACACCCGTTGAACCTGATTTGGATAATGCCAACGAAGGGAATCGACATGTTAATAATCTATAAAATCTATCCCCCCAGGCACATACCACAAGTTAGGAGTCATATTATTATGAAAAGACTATTTGTCATCCTGTTAACTGTGCTTGTTGCCGTAACACCGGTATTTGCCGGTGGTACTCTAGAAAAGCCAGTCGAAAATGAAACAAGGACCATCACCGTCTATGCTTACGATTCATTCGTATCTGATTGGGGTCCAGGACCTGTTATAGCCCAAGGGTTCACTGCCGCAACCGGTATTGAATTGAACTTTGTCTCCATGGGAGATAGTGGTCAGGTCCTACAACGGACGATCTTAGAGAAAGCTGCTCCAAAGGCAGATGTTGTCATAGGTATCGATAACAATCTTCTCTATAAGGCATTAGAAGAGAAAGTCTTCGCACCTTATGCATCACCTGCACTGAAGAACATCGATGAATCACTCCAGTTCGATCCTTCGAACCATGTATTACCCTTCGATTATGGATTCTTCTCTATCATCTATAACACTGAGGTCATTACGAATCCTCCAACCTCTTTAGAAGAGCTCACCGATGCACGGTATGAAGATTCTCTGATCATCATGGATCCTAGGACCTCTTCCCCAGGTCTTGGATTTCTCCTCTGGACTATCGCAGAATACGGGGATGAAGCCCTCTCCTACTGGGATAGACTTAAATCTTCACTTCTCACCATCACAGATGGTTGGGATACCGGGTATGGACTTTTCACCAATGGAGAGGCTCCAATGGTCTTAAGTTACACTACTAGTCCTGCCTACCATGTTGAATATGAAGATACCAATATCTATCAGGCAGCGATCTTCGATGCAGGACATTATCTCCAGATCGAAGGTGTATCATTGGTCAATGGTGCTCAAAATGAAGAAGAGGCAAAGATCTTCATCGATTACCTACTTTCCTCAGAGGCACAGAATATGATCCCTCTGACGAATTGGATGTACCCTACTCACTGCGATGTAGAACTTCCAGTCTCCTATGAATATGCTCCGATGCCACCACCCATGCTATCATTGGATTCAGGATTCATCACGAAAGAACTAGATTCCTGGCTAGATGCTTGGACAAAGGAAATGAGTAACTAGATATGAGAAGGATACGAAGAGAACAGGTAACTCTTATCGCTGCATCGGCACCAGGACTTATCCTGATGTCTCTTCTGTTCATCCTTCCGGTCTCCATCATTCTCATCGAAGCAGTTCGTTCAGAGGATGGAGGCCTGACTTTTCACTATATCTCAGAGGTCCTAAGCGATCCTTACAGTTGGAGGATCGCGGGATTCACGTTCTTCCAAGCCTTGCTTAGTACCCTCTTTGCCCTATTATTGGGTTTTCCTGGAGCGTATCTACTCTCTCATTATAATTTCAAAGGGAAACGACTCGTACAATCGATCGCACAGATCCCATTCGTACTACCATCAATACTCGTAGTATTAGGTTTTGTCATCTTCTTTGGAAACAGTGGGGTACTCAATTCCCTACTGAAATCATTATTCGATCTGAAAGAGACCCCGCTTAAGATACTCTATTCGTTCAAGGCGATCATCTTAGCCCATACCTTCTATAATTTCCCTATATCTTTGAGTATCATCGCAGCATTCTGGCAACAGCTCGATACCCGTGAGGAATCAGCTGCCATGACACTAGGTGCTACACATATTACGGCATTTCGTACGATAACCCTACCGAGACTCATACCGGCAATCAGTGCTGCTGCTTCCATGATATTCCTCTTCTGTTTCACGAGTTTCTCTATTATCCTCGTACTAGGAGGTGGGCCGAAGTTCACGACTCTAGAAGTACAGATATATCAACTTGCTCGAGTACAGTTCGATGTATCTCAATCGGCTGCCTTTGCGATCTATTCTCTTGCTATCTCATCTGGTGTCCTTATCCTCTATATCAGATCACAACATTGGATGCAGAAAACGATGGGATCAGTAGGACGAGCTCTCACACCTAAAAGGACTAGTACTATCACTAAGATCATGATCCTACTCTATATGGCCTTGATCCTGCTTCTCATAGTCGCGCCACTTCTTTCGATCGTATTCAGATCCATTCAAGAACCCATACGAAGGACTGGAGTGAATAAGATATCATTGAGGTGGTACCTTGAACTGTTCGGTATCAGTTCAACAAGTCAGTTCTTCAAGGGAGCAACTAAAGCGATACTGTCTAGTATCGGTATCGCATCAATTGTCACCCTATTATCAGTTCCGATCTCTTTAAGTCTATCAACACTCATCCTACAGTTGAAGAGGCGGATGAGTATTGCAGCAGAGACCTTGTTCATGCTACCGATGGCCGTCTCTTCGGTCATCATAGGGCTCGGCTATGCGATCATTGCGAGTAAGTTCCCCGTATCTCAGATAGCTTACCCCATGATCATTGGAGCACATCTAGTGATTGCGACCCCTTTTATGATCAGATCTGTATTACCAGTATTCAGGAAGATCCATGCCATCTATACACCAGCAGCCTTAGTCCTTGGGGCAACACCGCTCAAGGCATTCCTACATATACAACTACCGCTTCTTAAGATGTCCATCATCTCTGGAGCTATCTTCGTCTTTGCGATCTCGATCGGCGAGATGAATGCTACGTTGCTGTTATCAGATGCTAAGGTCACTACGATCCCTATCCTTCTCTATCGGCTTATTGGATCGTATAACTTCTTTGGTGCCTGTGCATTAGGCACCTTGCTCATGGCAATCTGTCTATTGCTATTCGCTGCAACCAACAGTATTCAGGAGAAACAGCTATGAACCAAGAAATCACGATCAAGAATATACAAAAAAGTTATGCTGATTTTGAACTATCGGTAGACTTTACCATTTCAGCTCAAGAGCTGATCTCTATCGTAGGTCCTTCAGGTTGTGGTAAGAGTACTACCTTGTCTCTGATCACCGGACTGATCGAACCGGATGAAGGATCAGTCCTTATCGATGGAGAAGATATCACAGGACTACCTGTGTGGGAACGTAACATCGGGTTCGTCTTCCAAGACTATGCACTATTCCCCCATATGAACGTAAAGAAGAATATCGGATATGGTCTGAGACTTGCAAAGGAGTCTACCGAAGATATAGAAGCTTCAGTCAATTCATTACTTGAGACGATACAACTCTCAGGGTATGGATCTCGTGCTATCGAGAGCCTCTCAGGTGGAGAGAAGCAGAGAGTAGCCCTTGCCCGTGCCGTAGCTCCTCATCCTCATCTGCTACTTCTCGATGAACCTCTTTCTGCACTTGATGCAAAACTCCGGATATCATTGAGAAAGGAGATCCAGAGGATTCACAAAGAGCTAAGACTTACTACCCTTTATGTGACCCATGACCAAGAAGAGGCACTCGCTATCAGTGACCGGATCATCGTCATGAATAAAGGGAGAATCGAACAGATTGGTACTCCACAAGAGATATACCAGGAACCAGCATCTAGATTTGTCGCAGAGTTCATCGGCTCCTCCAATCTTTTGAAGGAATCACCCGAAGCAGAGAACTACCTATTCTTCAGACCTGAAGAGGTCTTGATCGATGATAGCAGTGTGACAGAAACTACTCATAGGATCTGCCGTGATGCCATTCTTCGTTATCAGGAGTTCTCTGGACAATACTATACCTGTACCTTCAGTTGGAACGAACAGGAACTCACGGCATATAGTACTTCACAGCTTATGCTAAGGGAAAAGAATCATGAACTTGCTGTAGCCCATGAATCCGTCACTTTTATCAATTGAATCTCTTCTTTTTCTCATGTTTTATTCGTATACTTCATATATGAGAAAATTCGTAATATTCAGTCTAGCACTCCTCATGATCACCACTCTCTTGAGTGCTGCGGTCACCTATGATATCTCAGTACGACCTAAAGGCTATATCACCTTCGATCAGGACCTAGATCCTCAGTTCATCACTGGACAGATGGGAATACAAGCAGCGGTGGGCTTATCAGCCTATATCATAGATGATTTTCTTCTACGGACCGAAATATCCTACACCCATATTCCTTCATCAGAACTCTTAGGGTTTTATGAGCTGAGAGGCTTTGATACCCTCTCCTTAGGACTGGGGACAGGGATCACCTTCTGTGACTATTTTGGGGTACATTCTATACTTTATGGGCATTACAGCACCTATTTAGATACTTCAGTAAAATTCGCCCACCTAGAAGTCTCTGTTATCCCCTATTTTCTCCTGACAGAAAGGGAACCGTTCGATATCTTCATAGATATCCCGATCTCCTATGATATACGTCGGGATCTCGATCATAATGGTTCTATCGGTATAGGCCTACGGCTAAGCTTTCCTTCCGGTGGGGTGAACCCATGAAGAGACTGATGCTCATACTCCTACTAATCATGATCTCTCTTACCTCATGTTTTTTGAATCAAGAAGATATGACTGTTAACCGATATGCTCTGATCTATTCGGTTGATTATGCGGATGATCCCCCAATTGCTTTACCTTTAACAGAATATGATGGGGATGATATGGAGATCGTATTTGTAGAGAAATTCAATTTTATCGGGGAGCATATACCAAATCCTACAAAAGCTCAGATCCTCTCAGATATAACGTTGCAGGAAACTATAGCCGATTCAACCGATATAACACTTTTCTATTTTGCTGGACATGGTGGGATTGTCGCTGATGAGACTGTTATTTACATATCTAGGTATGTCTATATCACTACTGATGAGTTGTTTGAGGCCTTAGCAGAAGTTCCAGGCCAGAAAGTCATTATACTAGATTCGTGTAATTCTGGAGGATTCGTCTCATCAAGTGGATATGATGTTGATGGATTATCTGAGAATTACTATAAGGATCTCTCTCCTTCTGCATTCTACCAAAGCTGGGTACGATTCTTCTCTCAAGCTGATATCGCATTGGAGTATCCAGATATTCATGTGATATCCGCTGCGGGAGATGATGAGGGATCAAGTGATGTTGGTTGGACAAATGGTTATTTCACCTACTATTTGTTAGTAGCTTTAGGATATGATCATGAAGCAGAGACCGTGGATCTGTCATCTGTTTCAGCTGATTCTAATCAGGATGGATACGTAACACTTTCAGAATTATACGGAAGGTCTTTTGAACTCTTCACCGAAAATAGAAATATATATATGGATTACTATTCACATATATCAGGTGGACCGATAGAACCAATTCTCATTGACTACGATAATCTTTAGTTACCCATCTTCTTCAACTCTTCTACCTCATCACGAAGGAATGCGGCCTTTTCGAACTCTAACTGTTTAGCATGTTCGAGCATCTGCCTTTCCAGCGTACGGATGAGTTTCTTCCTCTGTGCAGGTATGATGATGTTATAGCCCTGTTTTAGCATCTCGATATCAATCTCAACAGCAGCCTTCTCATTCTCCTTCTTACGCATAAGTAGATCTTGGATCGCTTTATGAACACTGACAGGGGTGATACCATGCTCTTTATTGTATATCGACTGACGTTCTCGTCTTTCACTGGTCTCTTTTATCGCATCGACCATGGCATGTGACATCTTATCTGCATACATGATGACGGTACCATGATCATTTCTCGAAGCTCTACCAATGGTCTGGATCAAGGCAGTCGCTGACCGCAGGAAGCCGATCTTATCGGCATCTAGGATAGCTACAAGTGATACTTCAGGTAGATCTAACCCCTCTCTCAAGAGGTTGATACCGACTAGCACATCGAACTTCCCGAGTCTGAGGTCTCGTAGGAGTTCCACTCTCTCGATCGTCTCGATCTCTGAGTGAAGGTATCTGACTTTAACTCCGATACCGGCAAGGTATTCGGTAAGATCCTCTGACATCTTCTTAGTCAGAGTGGTGATGAGAACCCGCTCTTTGACAGCTACTCGTTTCTGGATCTCTCCATAGAGATCTTCAATTTGACCTGTTGTCGAGCGAACATCGATCTCAGGGTCCAATAATCCAGTAGGTCTGATGACCTGCTCGACGATCTGTGTAGAGATATCTAACTCTTGTTTTCTCGGTGTCGCAGTCACGAAGACACGTTTATAGAGCATATCATCGAATTCTTGATAGAATAGTGGACGATTATCGAGAGCCGATGGTAATCTGAAACCGAAATCTACGAGATTTCGTTTCCTTGAACGGTCTCCCTCATACATCCCACCTATCTGAGGTACGGTAACATGAGCCTCATCGATGAAGGTCAGAAACTTCTTTGGGAAATAATCGAGCAGTACAGCAGGTCTTTCTCCTTCGGACCTACCGCTGAGTTGTCTTGAATAGTTCTCTATACCGGAACAGTATCCCATCTCCATGAGCATCTCGATATCATACTCGGTACGAGTCTTGATCCGTTCTGCCTCCATGAGTTTACCTTCAGAAGTGAAGAATTCATATTGGTTCTTTGCCTCATCTTTTATGTTCCCAATGGCCATCCTTACCTGCTCTTCAGGTATGACGAAATGTTTTGCAGGATAGATCATGAGCTTATCCGGTTCATCTAGAGATTCACCGGAGACAGGATTGATCATGGTGATGGACTGGATCTCATCCCAATCTAGTTGTATCCTGAAGGCCTCTTTCATATAAGCAGGTTGTATCTCGATAATATCACCACGGACTCTGAACCCTCCTCTTTTGAGGATGGAATCATTTCTCTCATACTGCATCCGGATGAGTTTCTTGAATATATCATTATGTTTGAAAGAATCACCTATAGCTAGACTTATCCTCATCTCTTTGAAGGCGACAGGATTACCAAGGCCATAGATACAGGAGACCGACGCTACGATAATAACATCTGAGCGCTCCATCAAAGCTGAAGTCGCAGCGAGTCTCATCCTATCGATCTCCTCATTGATAGAGGAGTCTTTCTCAATAAAGAGGTCCTTAGAGGGAACATATGCCTCAGGTTGGTAATAATCATAATAGGAGACGAAGTACTCAACAGCATTATCAGGGAAGAATGATTTGAACTCCCTATAGAGCTGTGCTGCGAGAGTCTTGTTATGTGAGAGGATAAGTGTAGGCATCTGAGCCTGTTCTATGATCTTTGCCATAGTGAAAGTCTTACCTGATCCGGTAACACCTTTTAGGGTCTGTATATCATGATCTCCGAGGACACCTTCAGAGAGCAGCTCGATAGCCTGCCCCTGATCACCCGCTGGAGCAAATGGAGATTCAACGCGAAATCTTGGCATATATACTATTCCCACTCATATTGTTCGGGACGCTCTACAAGTTCGACATCTAATGTGATACGTTTATCACCACGCAGGACTACGATGTCGATCGTATCACCTGGTTTTGTAGATTCAAGAGCACTGAAGTAATCAGCGAAATCCTTGATCTCGATACCGTCTATCTCTACGATGATATCACCATCAAGGAAGAAGATGAGTTCGCCATATTTAACCTTCTCAGATCCACCTCGAATCCCTGCTGCCTCTGCTTTTCCCTTAGATTCTACTTTTGATACGAGGATACCGTTATCGACTGGAAGATCACCATATGATGATATTCTGCTGTCTAGTTGTACAGGATTTATATCGATCCAACCTCTTACTACCTTGCCATACTCGATCAGTTCAGGGATGACTCGGATCGCCGTATCGACAGGGACGGCAAATCCGATACCCATAGAGCTACCGGTAGTCGTATATATCGTAGTATTGATACCGATCATCTTCCCATGAGAATCAAGTAACGGTCCACCAGAGTTTCCTGGATTAATCGATGCATCGGTCTGTATCATATTGAGCATGATAAGATTGGCATCAGTCTTGATCGGTCTATTGAGACCGGAGATGATACCTTCAGTCAGGGTTCGGTCATACCCAAAGGGGTTTCCGATAGCGAGCGCCTTCTGGCCGATCTTCAGGTTCTTTGAAGAACCAAATTCGATGGTAGTGAGTTTCTCACCCTTAGGATCGATCTGGATGATCGCTAGATCATTCTCTTTATCACGTCCCACGATCTCACCAACATAGCTCGTACCATCAAAAAGGCTAACATAAACCTCTTCAGCCTCATCAATGAGGTGATAATTGGTGATGATATGTCCCTCCTGATCGATGATGGAACCAGATCCGGTTCCCGATTCAGGTATGGCTTCCAATATGAGGTTATAACTGTATTTCTGAGTTGTGATATGGACTACAGCCTTATTGAACTGAGCATAGATATCGATGTTCTCCTGCTCTTCTGCAGAAAAATCGGAGTATCCTTCACTTGAGAAGACAGAGAGAGCCTCTGCTATGATGCCGAGAGGTCCCGCTTCATCCTCTTCTGCGATCCCAGCTAGTTCAAGGAGACCTGTCTCGCCCTTCTCGCGAAGGACAGTCTGTGCAGCTTCCTGTAATATCCGTTCCTGTGCACGCACTTTTAAATGTTCGGTCCATGAATAGATACCGTAACCAATCAAAGAGGTAATGATAACAATAAAGACGATTCCTATAATCCTCTTTGTATCGTTTGAAGAATTACTCATGTACTCCTAATCTCCTATCACAACTACTATAACATACAAATAATCAACACTAAATAGTATCAGGATTTAATCTATATTTCCAGCGTCCGGTCCTATAGAGTAACCACACCGCGATTGCAACGATAAAATTTGATGCGAACATTCCCCACCAGATACCATCAGGTCCCATATGCAGTGTCATACTCAAAAAGAAAGCTACGGGGACTCGAATGAGCCAAAGTCGTGTGATCTGAATCACCATAATAGGTTTTGTATCTCCCCCTCCCTGAAAGGCACCGATGAGTACCGTATAGAGAGCGAAGAATACGACAGAGATAGATACTATTCTAAATAGTGTTGCTCCATAGAAGATGACTTCAGGGTCATCTACGAAGAATCTCACTAATAGATTACCATAGAAGAACGACAGTGTCATTCCTAAGGTGATAAAGACAGCGGTAGTCATGAGACCATACCGAACTACCCGTACAGCTCTATCTGGCCGCTTTGCCCCTAGATTCTGTCCTACGAGTACTGCTGTCGCCTGACTGAGTCCTTGCGCCGGCATATTGAATAGGGCGATGATCCTTCCTCCCACACCAAACGCTGCGATCACAGCAGGTCCGAAGGTGTTCACGATCCCCTGCAAGGTAGTGAAACCCAATGCTGAGACCCCCTGTCCTATCGAGGAGGGCAGACCGATCGACATGATCAATCCCCAGGCTTTCTTATCAGGTTTGATCGTAGAGAATCTTAATCTGATACTCAATCTCCCGGAACCTAGAAGATACATATCGATGAACGATGCGACCGAACGTGAGATGACAGTCGCCCAAGCGGCGCCTGCGACTCCCATCACAGGAAAGGGTCCTTTCCCAAAGATCAGAAGATAATCAAGGATGACATTCAGTCCTACGGTGATTATCTGTATCTTCAGAGGTGTGAGACTATCCCCTGCCCCCTGTAAGATCCCTCTGAAGGCGAAAGCGATAAACATGAAAGGCATCCCATAGAAGATGATCGTCATATAGGTCTTCGTATTCTCATAGGTCAATCCTTCTGGGACATGTAAGACTCTCAACAGTGTATCGGTGAGAAGTAGTCCGGTGATCATGATGAGAAACGAGACGAGGACGAGTATACCGAAAGTCTGACCGACATAGAAATCGACTCGTTCAGAATCGTTTTTCCCCTTCGCTTGTGATATGAGTGTAGTACCTGCCGATGCAAAACCGGCACCGAATATGATAAGGAATATGATGATATTAAAAGAGATGGAGGGTGCAGAGATAGCCTCTTTTCCCAGCTTCCCTAAGAAGTATGAATCTACGAGATTGTAGAGGGTCTGGAGCAGGTTTGCCCCCATGATCGGTAGTGCAAGATGTATCAGTTGTGAATAGAGTCCTCTTTTCATGTTTCTCCAAAAAATAATCACCTGCATTGAACTATGTACTAAACATATATAGCATAAAGGAGAGCAACGTGCTAGTATTTTACACAATTCTCAGTTTAGGAGTGTTATTTAATTATGAGTCATGAGGAAACAACAACAGAGGTGATTTCAAGGAATTTTATTGAACGAATCATCGATCAAGATCTCAGCACAGGAAAACATACAGAGATCACTACCAGATTCCCACCTGAACCAAACGGATATCTTCACATCGGTCATGCAAAATCCATCTGCCTGAACTTCGGTCTTGCTACCCAATTTGATGGGAAGTGCCACCTCAGATTTGATGACACTAACCCTGCTAAAGAAGAGGTAGAATACATCGAATCGATCAAAGAGGATATCTCTTGGTTAGGATTCGATTGGGGAGAGAATGAGTTCTTCGCTTCCGACTATTTTGATAAACTCCATGAGATCGCTATAAAACTCATCACCAATGGTAAAGCATATGTCGATGAACTGACAGCAGAAGAGGTCAGGACCTATCGAGGGACTCTGACCGAACCTGGGAAGAATAGCCCCTATAGAGACAGACCTATCGAAGAGAACCTGCGATTATTCGAAGAGATGGGAAAAGGTATGCATGATGAGGGGACTTTGGTCCTTCGTGCTAAGATCGATATGTCATCTCCGAACTTGAATCTACGAGACCCTGCCCTATACAGGATCCTAAAGGTCGAACATCACCGAACAGGTGATGCATGGAACATATATCCGATGTATGATTTCACCCATCCGCTCTCAGATGCGATGGAGAAGATCACTCACTCTGTCTGTACCTTAGAGTTCGAAGATCACAGACCACTGTATGATTGGGTCGTAGAGCAGTCGGGCATTGAGACCATACCGCATCAGTATGAGTTCGCACGACTTAACCTCACCTACACTATCATGAGTAAAAGATATCTTCTTCAACTGGTAACCGAGGGACATGTATCAGGTTGGGATGATCCTAGGATGCCGACTATCTCTGGACTTCGAAGAAGAGGGTTCTCACCAGAATCTATCAAAGAGTTCGCTAAGAGGATCGGTGTATCGAAGACCAACAGTGTCGTCGATTACGCATTACTTGACCATTGTCTGAGAGATGATCTCAACTCACGTGCTAGTAGAGTCATGGCTGTCATCAACCCCTTGAAGGTCGTCATCACCAACTACCCAGAAGACAAGATAGAATATCTTGATGCTGATAATAATCCTGAGGATGAGAATTCTGGGACTCGTAAGATCCCATTCTCCCGTGAGATCTATATCGAACAAGATGACTTCATGGAGAATCCTCCTAAGAAGTATTTCAGGATGTCTCCTGGAAAAGAGGTCCGACTCAAACATGCCTATTATGTTACCTGTACGGATGTGATCAAAAATGAGGATGGGACTATCAAGGAGCTTCACTGTACCTATGATCCTGCTTCACGAGGTGGATGGACCGAAGATGCTCGTAAGGTCAGAGGAACAAGCCACTGGGTAAGTGCTGCACAGGCAGTATCAGGGACTGTTCGTCTGTATGACAAACTTTTTAGCTCAGAGACTCCAGGATCTAAAACGGGGAACTTCCTCAACGATATCAATCCTGATTCGATCGAGACTATCAAA
>CAZLZY010000023.1:0-13822 GCA_964564075.1 uncultured Spirochaetales bacterium | reverse complement strand
CATGTCGGTAGAGAAGTTATTATCCCATGCGATAGCATATGCTGCGTCATAGAGTGTGTCCTTGTCTGTGACAACGATAGGAGCTCTTCCTGGAGTTGCAGATTCAAGTTCTAACAATAATCTTGATGCTGTTCTTGAATAGAGACAGACTCGGTATCCGAGTTCTAGGTCTCCCTGGAATTGGACTCCTCCAGGGACTAGTTTTATCTTCTCACCCCCAAGATCTCTGATCTCAGAAGCGGTGATGTCATTAATGTTTGCTGCAGTTTGCGCAAAGAATCTCATAGTAGATTTCTCCTACATAGGTACCTGTGGTCTTCTTAGTATATTGTGTTTGAGATACAACAGACCTGATTAGTACCCTACCATATAGAAATTCAATAAACAATACTAGAGGTATTTGTTAACCTGTATTGAATTATCTTATAGGTGCTTTTGCTGAGGGTTTGATCAGAGTAGGTGTTTGAAGTAGGTCATTACCTATTGGTTTAGGGAAGAAGAGGAGACTGCCTGAAGCAGTCTCCCTTGTTGATATTAGCTATGAGCTTCGTCGTATTCTTTGACGATCTTACTGAACTGATCTCCATCAAGAGTCTCTCGTTCAAGCAAATCTTTTGTTACAAGTTCAAGCAGGTCCTTCTTGCCTTGCAGCAGCCCTACGATCTTATCATATTCAACATTGACGATCTTTGCTGTCTGGGTATCAATATACTGTTGAGTCTCTTCTGAATACTCTTTCTGGCCACCTAATCCCGTACCGAGCATCGTCTGTGATTGGCCGCTTGGTAGGGTGATGTTCCGAAATTGTTCACTCATACCGAATTCGGTGATCATTCGTCTTACGAGGTCACTCGCTCGGCTGATGTCATTACTAGCCCCTGTGGAGATCTCCTGGTATTGGACCTCTTCTGCAGCACGTCCTCCCATGAGTACATCGATGTTATCTAGGATCTCACTTTTTGAGAGAAGGTATCTATCTTCAGTCGGTTGCTGTAGCGTATAGCCCAAAGCACTCATACCTCTTGGGATGATAGAGATCTTGATGACCTTATCTGCCCCTTCAGTATAGTAGGCAGAAAGTGCATGACCGACCTCATGGTAGGCAACACGTTCTCGCTCCTTGGGATTCATGATCCGTCCCTTTCGCTGCAGTCCTGCAACTGATTTCTCGATTGCTTCCATAAGATCTTCCTGAGCGACCTGTTTCCTGTCATTCCTGACTGCGAGTAGAGCCGATTCATTCACGATATTCGCAAGGTCTGCACCGGAGAGTCCCGCTGTCGCCTGTGCGATAGCTCTCAGGTTAACCTCTTCTGATAACTTCACGTTCTTCGAGTGGATCTTCAGGATCTCATGTCTTCCCTCGAGGTCTGGTTTATCAACGAGGACCTGACGGTCGAACCTTCCTGGTCTGAGAAGAGCAGGGTCTAGGATCTCTGGTCTATTGGTCGCACCGAGGATGATGACACTCTCTTCAGAGTTGAACCCATCCATCTCTACGAGGAGCTGGTTCAGAGTCTGTTCTCTTTCATCATTTCCCCCGATCCCATTACCACGTGATTTACCGATAGCATCGATCTCATCAATGAATATGATACAAGGAGCTTTCTCTCGGGCCTGTCTGAACAGGTCTCTGACCCTGGCAGCACCGACACCGACGAACATCTCGACGAAGTCTGCACCACTCATCTTGAAGAACGGTACTCCGGCCTCTCCTGCGACGGCCTTTGCGAGAAGGGTCTTTCCGGTTCCCGGAGGGCCAACGAGTAGGACACCTTTAGGTACCTTACCCCCGACATCAGTATACTTCTTTGAGTTTTGTAGGAAGTCAACGACCTCTTCTAGCTCCTGCTTACTCTCATCAGCTCCTGCTACATCATCGAATCTGGTTTTCGTATCACCCTCTGCAACGATCTTCGCCTTGTTCTGATTGAATGACATGACACCTTGGCCCATACCTTTTCCCATCTTGGCATAGAGGAACTTCCATAGGATCAGCATCAGTGCTAACGGAAGTATCCAGCTGATGATCGTTGAAAGGAGACTCGGCTGTGTTGGAGCGGTCGCATAGTATTCTATATTCTGTTCATCTAAGAGTGGTATGAATGCTGGATCTTCAATTCGATAGGTCGAATAGGTTTGTACAGCTATTATCGATCTAAGATCATTTGCTTCTTGAGCGATGGCTACCTCATCCCTATCGACTGTATACCCGATATAGAGTTCATCGGTTATCTCAACACGTTTGATCTGACCTGAGACGATATAGTTTTTGAATACGTTGTACTCGATCTCTTGACGATTTCGGTCTACGCTGAGAAACGAGTTGATCATCGATAGAGCGATGATGAAGAAGAGGAAGAAGATGTATGTGTATCTATGTTTGTAGTTCTTGATTCTTGATAACAGTGAATCGTCATTATGGATACCGGGCTCTTTGTTATTATCATTTGAGCTACGGCTCTCATTCCTGTTAGATTTGTCCTGTTCGTCATTCATGTCCATTACTGAACTCCTTTATGTAGAAGATAGTCTCATAGGGACTATCACTAAAACACTCATTAAGTTGATGCAATATATCTTCCATCACTATTGAATATATATACGGGAGTTTGTAAGAGTCAATAAAATAAAAAGCCGCCTGTAACACAGGCGACTACATGAGAGAGAGTTATGTGTATCATCGACCCAGGAATTGATCGAAGGTACAATCATTTGAAGAAGAGTAATTATCATATGACAAATACTATCTCTACGATACTCCCAATCAGGTACAATGTCTAGCAGGTAGATGATAAATACTTTTTTTTGATCTGATCACTGACTATTTACCTGTAGGAAGTTTATAGCTATAGTGATTCCATGAAGATTGAGAACAGTACTTTCCTTATCACAGGTGGCGCAAAGAGAATCGGTAGGGCTATAGCCTTGGGCCTCGCAGGGCTTGGGGCGAATTGTGTAGTCCATTACCACACCTCAAAACGGGAGGCTCTCGATGTCGTCTCTCAGATAGAGACAGCAGGAGGGAGAGCGGTAGCGATCGGACAGGATCTTAAGGATCCTGTAGGACTGGACTCTTTGATACGAAGAGCTGAAGAGGCACTCGGTCCGCTTGATGGCCTGATAAACTGTGCTGCCATATTCAAGAGAGACTCCTCTACTGATAATCTAAAGGAACTATTAGCAGAACACCTGGCAGTCAACTCCTCAGCTCCATTGCACCTCTCTAAGATATTCGCTCATGCGTTTGCTGAGTCCCATGATAGTTCTGAGATGGGAGCTATCATCAATCTGATCGACTCCCGGATCGATCAACCAGCGGAAGATCTTAGTGCCTATTACACCTCAAAACGTAGTTTATACCATCTTACAAAGACACTAGCTCTAGAGTTGGCACCGCAGATACGGGTCAATGGGATCTCTCCGGGAGCGATCCTCCCAGTAGAGGAGCGAGATGAGGCCTACTTTGAGAGAATGAGTAATCAATTGCCCCTGAAAAGAACAGGATCAGTCGATGATATGATACGTACCACTCAATTTTTGTTAGTAGAAGACTTTATAACAGGTGAGATTTTAAAAATCGATGGAGGAGGACATCTACTCTAAATAACATAGTCAATGATTCTGAAGTTGAATATTAGACTAAAGAAGTCAACTATTTAAATGGTTGTAATAAAAAGAATAAATAGAAATTAACTAATTCCTTATATTTGTGTTAGATATACTATTAATGAGTAAAATATGTAAAATCGCCACAAAAAGACTACACATTCATAATATTTTAGAGTATATTATACATATGAGTAAATATGTACCAGAACTACAAAAGGTTTTTATTAGTAACCTTAAGCGATTTAGAAAGTCAAAGGGTCTTTCACAGGCTAAGCTCGCAGAGCTTTGCACAATTTCAGCTGGATTTGTCGGTGAGATCGAAGTAGGTCGAAGCTTTCCGTCTGTTAAAACTTTAGAGAAGTTTTCTCAGGTCTTAGAAGTAAAACCATTCGAGTTTTTCGTTGATCCTGATGATAGGAAACCATCAAGCCAGGAAGAGGTGTTATACCTGCTTGATAGGGTGAAAGATTATATTCGTTTGACATAATTGCCTAAGAACTGATTACGAACCGTACATAATTCATATCTTATGAATTATTGAAGGGCTAGAGAAGCGTTAAGCTGATCTAGCCTTTTTCTGTGCATTTTTTTCACACCTATGGCATAATAGACTAAAGATGCTCATGTGTCATTCCTGCATTGGGACGATCCTGCCCTTATGTGTAGATATGATATGGCATAGAAACTGCTAGAGAATGCATAGTGAAAAGATAGGATAGGTAAGATGTTTCAACGATTCTCAAAGATGGATAAAGAAGAGATCTCGATCATAGGTGTAGCAGGAGTACTGCTGATTCTTATTGCGTTACTTTTCAGCCTTCTGATGTTCTCGATGATAGAGCGAGAAGGTGTAGTGTTACGCTATGATGCGGAGCAGATCCTTACTAACTACCTCTACCGGATACAATCTGATTCCATATCAGCAGATGAGCTGTTATCAGAGGATTCTCATATCAGAGGCCTAGGTATCTTTTTGCGAGATGGTAGACGTATGGTAGGTATGGGGGATGTCCCTGAATTCCTTGTAGCAGAGAGCTACGATTTCACTGAAGGTAATTTTGCCGAGTATGATAAGGACTCTGGTCTTATCGAGTATATCAGAAGAGCGAAACTAACCTTTACTGCTACCCGTTTGAATGAGGGAATGGGTGATAAGGCCTATGACCAACTCGAGATCCCGACAGCTGAGTATCTCTATATCTCCTTTGATGGGTCTATGTATAGAACAAAACTGCTTATCTGGAAAGGGTTGGGCGTACTGGTATTCATCATCCTCATTTCCGTGTTCGGAGCTTTACTACGATTCTTCAAACGCAATAGAGATTACCGGAAGACACTTGCTCAACAGGAGAGTCTTGTTCGTATGGGACAGGCTGCAAGAACCCTTGCCCATGAGATCAAGAACCCTCTCAGTGCTCTTTCTATTCAGTCAGCAGTATTAAGGAAGACGATCCCTCATGAACATCATGAAGGGCTTGATGTGATAGATGCAGAACTCCTACGACTTAAGAACCTCTCTGATCGAGTCGGAGAGTACCTTCGTAATCCAGTTGGAGATCCTGTTGAGATAGAACTCGTCGAATTCATCAAAGAGATCTCCGCGCTCTTTGAGTATACTATCCCGATCGAGGTTACCGGAAGGTACAGCTCTACGGTACTCTTCGATCAAGATAGGGCTAGATCAGTCTTTGAGAACCTGATCAAGAATGCTATCGAGAGCTGTGAAGATGCTTCTGTCGAGGTCTCGATAAAGATCAAGAAACTCAGGCAGGAGATTCATATTGAGATCGCTGATAGGGGTGAGGGGATTCCTGAGGGTGATACCGAACAACTCTTCGATCCCTTCTTCACTACGAAGATCCAAGGATCGGGGATCGGTCTTGCGATCTCAAGACGTTTTATCATGGCTGCCCAGGGCACTATCGATTTTCACAAGCGTGAGGATGGTGGAACCATAGTTGACGTGATGATACCTAGGAGTGAATGATGCATGTACTGATAGTAGATGATGAGAAGAATATAAGAAAACTGATGGGTACCTACCTGAAACTTGAAGGAATGGAGAGTGACAGTGCAGAGAATGGACTCTCCGCTCAAAGGTTCTTACGAGAACGAACCTATGATGCCTGTCTCCTAGATCTCAAGATGCCGGGTATGGATGGACTCTCACTGATCCAGTGGATCAGGACTGAGGGTTTTCGAATGCCGATCATCATGATGTCCGCACATGGAGAGATCCGTGATGCAGTGAGAGCTCTCAAAGAGGGAGCCCAGGATTATATAGAGAAACCCTTCGATCCTGAAGAGATCAGTATTCGTCTCTCTAAACTGATTGAACATCAGAGATTGAAGAATCTCGTAGAGTCAGAACAGCTAGGCAAAGGGATTCAGCGGGAGGAGAACCTGATAGGTACTTCTGATCGTATGAATAAGATACGCGATATCATAGAGAGAATAGGTAGGACTCCGGCTACTGTATTGATAACTGGTGAGAGTGGTACCGGTAAAGAGGTCGTTGCTCGGGAGATCCATCACAAATCTATACGAAACGAGGGTCCTTTCGTTGCGATCAATATCGGAGGTGTCCCTGAACAACTCTTAGAGAGTGAACTCTTCGGCTATGAGAAGGGCGCTTTCACCGGTGCTGTTGGGAGAAAGATCGGTATGTTCGAAATCTCATCAGGCGGTACGCTGTTCCTTGATGAGATCGGCGATATGCCGGTGGCTCTTCAGGTTAAACTCCTACGAGTCCTGCAGGATCGTAAGATCACACGATTAGGGGGAACCTCTCCTATTCCGATCGATGCCCGGATCATTGCTGCTACCAACAAACGTATAGAGAATCAGGTCAGAGAGGGGATCTTTCGAGAAGATCTCTTCTATCGATTGAATGTGGTACGTGTCGAGATACCACCTCTTCGAGATAGACTTGATGATATCCCCGTATTGACCGCTCGAATACTTGCTCGTCTCAATAGAGAGATGGGAGTTTCGATAGAAGGCGTCTCAGAAGAGGCCTATAGTGCTCTAAAGCAGTACAGCTATCCTGGGAACGTGCGAGAGTTAGAGAACATCTTGGAGAGAGCTGTGATCTTTGCTGAATCCGATGAGATCATCCTATCAGATCTTGAACTCAGAGGGGTCGTACTTCATGATGTAGGGAAAGAGGCGACCGATGCTATTCTGGCAGTCTCTACATCTGATGATGAGGCTAAGACCTTAAAAGAGATCGAGATGCATGCGATCATCCGTTGCTTGCATAGATGGGAAGGGAACAGGACTCATGCATCTGAAGAATTAGGTATCTCCCGACGTACCCTCATCAATAAGATAGCGGAGTATGGAGAAGATATCTAGATGTAGCTTCTCTCTTGACGAGGAGGGACTCTCGACCCATAATGAGTGGTAGTAGAAGCTTGATCCTTCTCCTAATATTCATGTAAGGAGTCCCTATGCGAACTCTTCCAAGATGGTCCCTGGATTCGATCTATTCAAGTCCAGACTGTGATGCATATAATGATAATAAGAACCTCCTCTATAAGACCTGTGAAGCGGTAGAACTGCTTGCAGGTGAGATCTCAGATATGAATGCCCCCCAGGACACAGCCCTCTGGCTAAAGGATGTCCTTGGTCATGTGAACATGATGGCCGACCTCTATGAGAATCTTGAGTCCTATGCCTATACTCGATTCTCTGTGAACACCCGAGACAAAGCTGCGCAAACCACCTTGCAGGAGATCGAAGCGATCGCATTGCAGGTGAAAGCTGCGAAGGTCGCTATCACCAATGCCTTTGGGAAACAATCAGCGGTGATCAGGAGACTCTGTGAAGAAGATCCCCGATTCTCTAGTTACTCCTATACTTTCGAACGAATGATCAAAGAGTCTTCCCACCTTATGAGTCCTGAACTCGAAGCCCTCGCTGCTGAATTGCAGAGAGCTGGTGGAGATGCCTGGGGTAGACTCCAGGAGGCTATCTCCTCTACCTCCTCGATCCTCTGGGACGAAGAGACAGGAGAGAGAAAGACCGTCATAGAGCTAAGATCCTTAGCCTTTCATCCAGAAAGGGCGGTACGGCAGAAAGCCTATAGAAAAGAACTCGAGATATGGAGATCCCAAGAGATCCCATTGGCTTATGCACTCAATGGAGTCAAAGGTTTTACTGCTATCTATGATAAGAGAAGGTCCTACTCCTCTAGTATCGAACACAGTGCAGAGCAGGCAAGAATATCGATGAAGACCTTGGAGGCTCTCACTTCTGTGCTCGAAGAGGCCCAGCCCCTATTTCGCACCTACTTTAGGAAGAAGGCGAGACTGCTTGGACTAGAAAGCTTATCATTCTATGATCTCTTCGCTCCGCTGGACAAAGATGAGAAATCGTGGAATTTTACCGAGGCGAAGGATTTTATCACGACGATCTTCAGTGAGTTCTATCCTCCAATGGGAGAGTTCGCTGAATATGCCTTCTCTCATGATTGGATCGATGCGAAACCTGATGATGGTAAGGTAGGCGGCGCCTACTGCATCGGCTTCCCCTTAGCCAAGGAGAGTCGGATCCTCTGTAATTTTGATGGAAGTTTTTCTGGCGTATCTACAGTGGCACATGAGCTTGGGCATGCCTTTCATGGGAAGGTCCTGACTGAGAGTCCTGCTCTCTTAAGAGATTATCCTATGACCCTCGCAGAGACCGCTTCGATCTTCTCTGAGACGGTCATCTTCAATGGTGCACTGAAGAGATCATCTGCTGTAGAGCGACTTGCTATGATAGAATCATTTCTTATGGATGCTGCACAGACAGTCGTTGATATATTAAGTAGATACTATTTTGAGAGCGAGGTCTTCAACAGAAGAGCAACTACAGAATTGACTCCAGGTGAGTGTTGTTCCATCATGATCGATGCTCAGAAGCGCACCTATGGGGATGCTCTCAACGTTGATGAACTCCATCCCTATATGTGGGCAGTCAAAGGCCACTATTATGGGACAGACCTGGCCTTCTATAACTATCCCTATGCCTTCGGGCAGCTCTTCGGGATGTCCTTATATGCTCAATACCAGCGTGATGGAGATGCTTTCTGTGAACGATATGTTAGATTATTGGAATTGACCGGTAGTGAATCAGCCGAGACTGTCACAGCATCGGCAGGATTTGATATAGAGACCAAGGATTTCTGGAGGATGGGTATATCCATTATAGAAGGGTATATTGATGAGTTCTGTGAACTTGCAGATGAAGTGTTGAAATAACTAAAGGCGGTATGTGAACTATGGTAACAGTAATCTGGGTATTATTCTTCCTGCTCCTTCCAGCAGTGGTCCTCTTAGCCTGCTCTAAATATTCGTTCCTTGATGCGATCGGTGGTGTGGTGATCTGTTATGTTATTGGGATAGTGGTCGGGAATGTGAATGTATTACCGTCGAATAGTGCGGTGATCCAAGATTATATGACGACCTTGACGGTACCGATCGCACTACCTCTCATATTCTTCTCCATGCATATTGCGAACTGGAGGGATCAATCCTCCTTGGTCATCCGTGCATTTGTCGGAGCTATCATTGCAGTGGTCATCGGATCCTTTATATCTTTCCTTATATTCGGTGATCTCATAGGTCCGGATGCCTGGAAAGTAGCTGGGATGCTCATAGGTTGCTACACGGGAGGTACGCCGAACATGGCAGCTCTAGGAACAGCTCTAGAGGTTGATACCTCTACCTATATCGCAGTGCATGCATCAGATGTACTTGTCTGCGGGATATTATTCCTCGTTATGATATCAGTTCTACCGAAACTCCTGAGGGTGATCCTTCCTGTGAAGGCTTCTGCTATCGAAAAGAGCAGCGTAAAAGACCATGATGCAGATGCGGTATATGGACAGAAGGAGTTCACCCCCTATTTTTCAGGTTTCAATAGGCAGGATCTTCCACCATTGCTTCGAGCACTGCTCTTCTCTATCATCATCTTCGCTATTGGTGGAGGTTTGAGTTTCTTGGTACCTGAATGGATCGCACCGGTAGTTGCTATCATCGTGATCACCACTCTTGGTGTCATCGGTTCGTTCAGTAAACATATGAGACAAAGTGCCTTTACCTTCCAACTCGGATACTATTTCCTCTTGGTCTTCTCTCTTGTTGTCAGTTCGATGGCAAATATCAGTCAGATGACCAAGACTGCTCCCATCTTCATGGGGTATATCGCGACGCTGATCGTTATAACCTTCACCATCCATGTCGTGATCTCGAAGATCTTGAAGGTCGATGGCGATACTCAATTGATCACTGCAACGGCAATGATCTTCTCCCCTCCCTTCGTTCCTGTCGTGGCAGCATCATTGAAGAATCGAAGTGTGATCATGACCGGGATGGTCGCTGGGATCGCAGGTTGGGTCATCGGTAATTATATAGGTATAGCCTTCGGTTATCTTATGAAGTTGCTCTGATTATACGTGGTATATTACGAGCATCTTAGGTATACTTGGTTTGGTTATGATAAAGAGCTACGGGGATGCTCCATAGTCTATCTGCTGAATAATCAGCAGATTTAGGAGAAGCATGTGAATCAGAAGAAATATCTTGACCTATTAAGAACAGAGATCACTCCGGCTGTTGGTTGTACCGAACCTATAGCGATCGCATTAGCCTGTGCTAAGGCTCGTGAGGTCATGCAGAAGTATGATGGGAATATTGTAGCTATCGATCTCTCTCTGAGTTCCAATGTCATCAAGAATGCGATGGGCGTTGGTATACCTGGAACTGATATGGTTGGGATCCCGATAGCTGCTGCTCTCGGAGCAGTTGGTGGTGATGCAGGTATCGGGCTTGAAGTCCTTTCTGTGATCACTCCGGATGATTTCACGATAGCGGCGAAGCTCGTAGCAGAGAAGCGGGTTTCTATTTCGATAGCTGACTCATCTGAGAAGCTCTATGTGAAGGTAACGGTAAGGACTGATAAAGAGCAAGCTACCGTTGTGATCCAACGAGAGCATAGCCATATCACCGATATTCTTCTCAATGATGAATCCTTGTTCCATGAAGAGATCGCAGCATCAGCATCAGTCGATAAGGTGATCGATACTTCGATTGCAGAGTTGTTCGAGTTCGCTATGACCTGTGATCTAGATTCGGTTGATTTCCTCCTTGAAGGTGCAAAGATGAATCGAAGCATCGCGAATGAGGGGCTTCTTCGAGATTATGGATTACGAGTCGGAAAGACGATCAGAAACAATATCAATAGAAAGATCATTGCTGAAGATATGGAGAAGTTCGCTGTCGAACTTGCCGCTGCTGCAGCTGATGCTCGAATGGCCGGTTGTATGATGCCCGTCATGACGAACTCAGGTAGCGGGAATCAAGGAATAACGGTCTTCCTTCCAATAGTAGCGGTAGCTGAGAAGCTTGCTGTCTCTGATGAGAAGTTGATTCGAGCTCTTGTACTCAGTAATCTAACAGCAATACATATAAAACGTGGGATCGGTAGATTATCAGCTTTATGCGGTGCTACGACTGCTGCTATTGGAGCAGGATGCGGTATAGCATGGCTACTTGGTGGAGATCTACAGTCGATGTATGCAGTAATAAATAATATGATCGGTGATCTAGCCGGTATGATCTGTGATGGTGCGAAGAACAGCTGTTCTTTGAAGGTCGCGACCTCTGTCGAGTCAGCCTTTCGGTCGGCACTCCTTGCGATAGATAGACTTGAAGTCTCTGGTAAAGAGGGCATCATCGAGGATGATATCGAGAAGAGCATCAGAAACCTTGTGCAGATCAGTACGAAAGGTATGGAAGAGACCGACCGAATGATCTTGGATATCATGATATCAAAAAAGTAGTCAGGGAAAATTTATATGTGTGATTTTGATGTGGGTAAGAGAATAACGGTAGGGGTGGAAAAGATCGTATCAGGGGGAGATGGGCTTGCCCATCTGCCTGATGGACGAGTCATATTCATCCCAGGTGCACTACCTGATGAAGAGGTCAAGGTCCGTATCTCCAACAGTAAGAAGGATTTTGCTAAGGCACAGATCGAATCTATCGTGACTCCATCTCCCCTCAGAACTGAACCTAGATGCCCCTATTTCTATCTCTGCGGTGGATGTAATATGCAACACGTCAGAGAGGATGAACAACTAGCTTTGAAAGAGAGTATATTCGCAGACTCCATGCGTCGGATCGGAGGAATCAATATAGAGGATCTTGGAAGTAGATTCACGATGGTCGGTGGACCGATGTGGCAATACCGCACCCGTGCAAAGTTCCATCTAGATTACAAGAAAGGGGAGATAGGATTACTTGGTAAGAACTCGAAAGACGTGATAGGTCTTGAATTCTGTCCGATCCTAGACCCCCGTATCGCAGAGGTCCTTGAATTCGGTTGGAAGAACTGGGCCAAGAAGGGGCTCGGTCCCAACAAACAGATACAAAGTATCGCTGGTGATAATGGAGCTGCAGTCGAAAGGGATCAGATCATTCAGACGATAGCGCCTAAAGATATGAAAGCTCACCAGTTCGCAGTCGATGGATCAGTCTTCTTCCAATCAAATCAGGTGATGTTCGAGAAACTCATTGGTGATATGCTTCCGATGCTCTATGGTAATAAAGCTATGGACCTCTTCTCTGGAGTCGGTACCTTTGCAGCCTTTCTTCAGGATCACTATAAACAGATCATTGCTGTAGAAAGAGAAGAGCGATGTCTACAGTTCGCTAAGCAGAATCTCGATATGAACAAGACGACCTTCTACACCGATTCAGTTGAGAAGTGGGTACAGGGAAAAGGTGGATTCGGATTAGATCTACTCGTTGTCGATCCCCCTAGGACAGGTCTTCCTCAGAGTGTGGTAGATATCATGCTGTCCTGGAAGTCAGAGTGGTTGCTGTATGTCTCTTGTAATCCGGTAACACTTGCTAGAGACCTCAAGGCTATAACGAATCGCGGGTATTCTCTTCGTGTCCTGCATGGCTATGACTTCTACCCGCAGACTACCCATCTAGAAGCGGTAGCGCTGCTTAAAAGGATCCCTCAGTTAACAAGTATTTGATCTTTGGATAAGGATCATCCTTGGTCTTATCAAGTGGTTTCAAGGCCTCTAGCATAGAGTTTAGGTCCTCATCAAAGAATGCATAGAGATCATCGAAATAATTATCTGAACCATAATAGATCCCATACAGACCAATGAAGGCATTATTGATCGGTAATTCTGGTATATGTCGGTAGGTATCGGTCTTGAACTCTTCATCATAGGTTGAGGCGAACTTTACTGAGAAAGCTTCAAGGATCATCTCTTTGTCTCTTCTTTTCTCTTCTTCTGAAAGAGAACTATTCGCATAGATCCTCATCAGTTGTAACCTCAGTTCATCGATCTTCTGTAAGAAGAGAGCCCTGTCATGCTCTTGAGTAAAGATCCCCTGGTACTCTTCTGAACTCCTAGAGAATCTAGATTCCATATAGGTCTTAGCACCTTTATCTCCTACAAAGGCGGCTAACTGTTCATTGAAAGTGGTATATCCTTTTACCCAAATGGTAGCATGGGTGAGTTCATGAATGATCAGATTTGATAAGCGATAGGGGGAATACTCTTTCATGAAGGAGTAGAGGGGGTCAGTGAAGAGCCCTAATGAGCTAAAGCCATCTACGATACTCACCCAGGTGTCATATCCCTTATCCTTCATCTTCTGCTCCTCTTTTCGGGCTGATGCTAGATTGAAATACCCTTTATAGGGGAGTGCCCCAACTATTGGGAACTTCCACATATATTGTTCGAGTTGTAATTCATCTGAGGCATAGACGATATAGGCTAGATGATCCCGATTCAACTCCACATAGGAGCTGTAGTTCTTGGACTCGGTCAATCCGATCTCAGCAGTCGCAAAAGAGGTGATATCACAGACCTCGGCTAAGAAGAGCTTAGTCTCCTCATCTATGGTGGGATTTTCTATCAATTTCTTGATTGGTTTTGCCTGCCTCCGATCAGAAAGATAGGTACCGCTTTGTGAGAGGAGATAACATCCTGAAGAAAAAAGACTTATACCCATGATCAGAATGACTCCCAATACGATTTTCAGTTTTGTTCCCATAGGTATACTATACTCTAAAAAGAACAGTTTATAAATTTTTTGTAACATAACAGCTAATGAAGTTGTATATACTCATGAGAGGGATATGGTGTACACCATATAACCTGAGTTCCGCAGCAAATAGCCGATTAACCAGGTAC